>JBAPSR010000356.1:0-2436 GCA_049281755.1 Binataceae bacterium (SeqCode) | reverse complement strand
GCGCGGGAGCACCCGCGCCACCAGCGGCCGCCATCATCATCCCAGGTGCGTTGCCCGGAGAATTTCCTTCGTGGCTCGCCATGATTAAACCCTTGTCGATTCCATCGGCGATAGTTCGCGCGTCCTGATGCGCTCGCGAAGACTCACTCGCACTCGCTCAGGCCCGATCCGTGTCGGCGTCATCGTCGTCCTTCCATGGAGCAGGCGCCGCGGCGCGCCAGATCAGCAACAGCGCGATCACCATCGCGCCCGGCACCGTGAGGACGCGCACTATCCCCAGATGCGCGATATACGTAATTACGTCACCCATCGGAAAAGACTCCCGCGCGCTTCCCTAGAGCGGACCTGACATTCCGTCACGCCGGATCCGCCAGAAATGCACCGCCATGAAGATGGTCGCGACCAGTGGAAAGAAGATGCAGTGCAGGATGTAAAACCGAAGCAGCGTATGCGGCCCGATCTCGGCCCCGCCGAATATGAACGCGCGCGCGTCGTAAATCGGATTGACCCCCAGCACCTCGTGGAACGGTCCGCCGTGACCCAGTAGCGGAGTGGCGCGCGCCATGTTCGAGCCGACCGTGACCGCCCAGATCGAAAGCTGATCCCACGGCAGCAGATATCCCGTGAACGACAGCAACAGCGTCAGCACCAGCAGAATAACGCCGACCACCCAGTTGAATTCGCGCGGCGGTTTGTACGATCCGGTCATGAAGACCCGGAACATATGCAGCCACACCGCGATCACCATCCCGTGCGCGGCCCATCGATGCATGTTGCGCATCAGCATCCCGAACGGCATGTCGAATTCGAGATACTTCATGTCGGCGTATGCGTATTCCGCAGTCGGCCGGTAATAGAACATCAGGTAAACGCCGGTGATGACCGTGACCAGGAACAGCAGGAAGGTAATGCCGCCCATGCACCAGGTGAAGCGCAGCCGGACGGCATGCTTTTGCACTTTTGACGGATGAAGATGCAGCCAGACGTTGCCCGAAACCATCAGGATCCGGTTGCGTGGCGTGTCTTCGTAGCCGTGGCGGAAAATCGACTGCCACGCCTGAGAATCGGTGATCTGGCGCCTGACCTCTTTCCAGTCCAACTTGGCCATCTAAGCCACTACCCGGGCACGAACGCCCGCCTCCACATGAAACCGATGCTTACCCTAAAACGAGATGCGCTTCCAACCCCTCGATTCACAAACCCAATCTCTCGCCGCGCGTAAGGCTACCTAATTATGGTGCGACTCTGCAAGAAGAACCGCTGATTTGCCGCCTGCCCATCGCTAACTCTCGTCCCCGGACGACTTTCCACCACCGCCTCCCCGCGAAAAAAAAGCAACTATCAATCCATACGCGAACATCGCGATCGCGATCGCCACCACCAGAATCCCCATCCCGGTGAGCAGCCCGGTCGCCATCAGGACCAAGCCCACGACCAGCAACGGAATCGCAAACGCGATCGGATTAAACGGGTCTCCGCGCGCCGCCTTGACCTTGGAATCCCGCGCAAGGTCGGCCTGATCGGCTTCCTCGTTGCTGTCCTTCAGCAGCGAGACCGCGTAGTCGGTCATCTCCTGCCGATTCGGCATCTCGCGCAGCCGCTCGGAGAGCTCGCGCGCCAGATCCTCGACCGCGCGATCGTTGGCGGTCGATTGTCCCGGCAACGCAGGGTCCGGAGCTTGCGGCGATTTGGATTCGCGATCGGATTCGTCTGACATATTGAGTCGCCCGCGATCGGCGAGCCACACGTATCGCACCAATGGCAAGGTGTCAAAGCCTTGCCCAGACGGTGGCGAAAAGCCCCTCGCAGTCGTGTCCGGCTATCCAGATAGAAATCCGCAAGTTCCGGTGATAAGTGTCATGGAACAACCAACCATACCGCCGGCCGCCAGCGCCGGCCGGAGGTGCCATCATGGGTCTGCCCAACGGAATCCATCATCTCGCCATCTGTACCAAAGATATAAAGAAGCAAATCGAGTTCTTCACCGACGTGGTCGGGATGGAACTGGTCGCGCTCTACTGGATGCACGGCGTGGACAACACCTTCCACGGCTTCCTGCGCATGAGCGACAGCTCCTCGATCGCGTTCGTGCAGCATCCGGAGATCGCGAATATCAAGCCGATCAAGGGCGTGTCGAACGCCGGCCACACCACTCAAAACGTCGCGCCCGGCGTGATGCAGCACGTCGCGATGAACGTGGACACGGAAGCCGACCTGCTGGCGATTCGCGATCGCGTGCGCGCCCACGGCGTCTGGATCATGGGACCGCTCGACCACGGCCTGTGCAAATCGATCTACTTCGCCGGACCCGAGGGCCTGATGCTCGAGTTCGCGACCTCCGAGGGAAAAGCGATCGACGCGGAAGCGTGGATCGATCCCGAAGTGATGGAGCTCGCCGGAATCAACCCGCAGGAACTCGAGCGCTACAAGCATCCG
>JBAPSR010000355.1:0-5407 GCA_049281755.1 Binataceae bacterium (SeqCode) | reverse complement strand
CGCGCAGAATCCGTGGAAGACGATCGGCGAACGAATCGACGATCCCATATTAACCCATCCGGCATTTGAGCGGATTGGCCACCTGGTCACCGCTCCGTTCCAGATCTCGCAGAGCATCGCGGATTATCTGCGATGCCAGCATTCGCGGGCGACGTGGTCGGAAGATCATCTCGGCGCGGAAGCCTCGTGGGAGTTTGACGCGGGAATGACGAAGCTGCTGGACCGCTACGCGATCGCCGGGATGCTCGAGTTCGCGGTCCAAACGCGAATCGAATGGGGCCGCATCCGAACGTGATCAGCAGCGCGAAATCGCCCACGTCATCTGGCGAAAAAACTTCATACAACAATCAGTTCGAGATTTTTCGATTCCGCACAATCGACGGCGCGAAGAGAAATTGTGGAATCAAACGTCGCCAGCCGGGCTTGTTTCGCAATCGCGAGCGCGAGCAAGTAAACGTCGGTGATTTGGCGATGCCCCTGGACATGAGCCCATACGAACCTGTCCGCTTCTCGAATACTGACTGAGTCACTCCAAAAAACATGATGACGATCGGTGCAAAACGTTCCGAGGCGCGAGGCCGCATCCTGGACCGTCGTGCGCGACCCGGGGTATGCCGGGTTCGACAACACGCGCACGAATGCATTTTCGGTCAAAGCGCAACTCGCCCACCCAGATCCGCGATTCTTGCCGAACCATTCGTGAGCGGCCTCGTGGTGAACATGCGCCGGGTCGAACAGCGCGATGAGCACATTCACATCCAGAAGCGCGATCATCGCGTGCCCTACGCCTCGTCGCGGAGCCGATTGACCAGCGCTGGCGTCACAAGCGAGCCGTTTTTCCGGCCCGGAAGGAGCGGGACGCCGTTGCGCTTGCGGGCAGCCTGATCGCGGGGCGCCAATGCGCTACGAACCAAATCCGAGATTACGCGTCCCGCGGTAGTGGAGCGCTGGGCCGCAAGCTCCTTCGCCGTCTCGAGGACATCTTCGTCGATATCCAGAGTAGTTCGCATAGCGGGATCATCATGCATCAAACATCAGATGTCAAGATGGCCGAAAACGCGATTCATGCCGATTTGGCCAAGCTCCTCGATCGATCCAGCGGGCCCTGAGCGCGTGAGAATTTGTTTTCACTCTCGCCAGGTTGCCGGCATTGCCGTTACGATTCGGCCGCGCTGATGGCTTGCCGGTATTGAGCTTCGCGAATATTATGGCATTCACCGTGCAAATAGATCCTATCGAGCGCACACGCAATTGAGAATCTGGCGATCCGGCGGACGAGTCCTGCTTGGCGCGGCGGTCGCGTTGGTCATTGTTGCCGTGTTGGCATTTTTTCTGATGCGCATGCCGTCGGTTCAGGATGCCATTCTGCGGCGCGTGATCGACCGAAACCTCGCCGCAACCCGCAACGATTTGCTCGCTACCGATGCTCTCAGGGTGGTTCTTTGCGGCACCGGCAATCCGCTTCCCGATCGCAATCGCGCGGCGGCATGCACGGCGATCTTCGCCGGCGGCAACTTCTACCTGGTGGACATCGGTCCGGGCTCGTGGAAAAACCTGGCGCTGTGGCACGTTCCCGCGGCGCGGCTCGCAGCGGTACTGCTCACGCACTATCACTCGGATCACATCGGCGATCTCGGTGAAGCCAACCTGGAGACGTGGGCGAACGGACGGGATCATCCGCTGCGCGTGTACGGTCCCCCCGGCATCGACCAGGTGGTCGGAGGATTCGCGCAGGCATACGCGCTGGATGAGGGCTACCGGGTGGCGCATCATGGCGCCGCCCTGATGCCGCCGGAAGATTGGAAGATGGAGCCGCTCGCGGTCACGATCGACACTCCTGCCGGCGCGCCGCCATGCGCAGGCGGGTCGGCGACGGTGTTCGAGGAGAACGGCCTCAAGGTAACGGCGTTCACCGTGAATCACGCGCCGGTCGTCCCCGCCTACGGTTATCGATTCGATTTCAAGGGGCGCTCGGTCGTGGTTAGTGGCGACACCACCGTGTGCGCCAACCTGGTCGCCGAGTCGAAAGGCGCGGATGTCCTGATTCATGAGGCCCAATCGGCAACGATGGTCAAAATGATTCAGGCAGCAGCAAATCGGGCGGGAAACGCGCGGGCGGCCAAGATCATGCACGATATCCTGTCGTACCACACCACGCCGGTCGAGGCCGCGACCGAGGCAAATGAGGCCGGGGTCCAGTTGCTCGTGCTGAGCCATCTTGGGCCGCCGACGCCGAACGCGCTCGCGCGGATGGCCTTCATGCGTGGGGTCGCGGCCGTGCGGCCGCACGGCGTCATCATGGGATCCGATGGGATGCTGCTGACGTTGCCGATCGGCTCCAAAGCGATCATCAGTTCATCGGTCAAATAGCTCGCGCCGAACCGGAGGCCGAACAGGATGGATCTGTCGATCAAGCGCATCATCATATTCACCAACGCGATGCCCGCGATGGCGCGGTTCTATCGCGAGGTGCTGGGGCTGAAGCAGAAATCAGACGAGCCCGGCTGGAAAGTCTTCGACGCAGGCGCGTGCGACCTCGCGCTGCACAATGGCACTTCGGAAGTTGGACGCAGGCCGCCGAAACTTGTCTTCTTTTCAGCCGACGTTGCCGCAACGCGCCAAGCGCTAGTGAAATGCGGGGCGAAGCTCGGCAAGATCAAGTCGAAAGACGGCCTGAATCTTTGCGAGGGAACCGATCCCGACGGCAATCCGTTTCAGATCTCCAATCGAACCTGATCGGAGGCGAACCGGCCTCAGCCGATGCTGACGCTCGCGCCGATCATGCGAAGGCCGAGCCTCGCGGCGACGCGCTGCGACGATCGATTCGACCGGGCAGTGCTGTAGAACAGCGCGCGTCCGACAAGCGAAGGCATCGACGACCAGCTCGCCGTCACCGCGGCCGCGAAACCTCGTGCGCGAAAATTCGGAAACGTATAGACGCCGACCTCGGCGCCGCTGCCGCCAAGCCGCGCTGCAAATGCAATCGCCGCGATCTCCTCGCGCTCGACGGCAACGCACCACGGCTCCCAGAAATCGCCAACTCCCTTGAATCCCGCGGCGAGCATCGGCTGAGGCAAGCCCCGCTCGGCGAACCGCGCCAGCATCGCGGCGCCCGCGGCGGAATCGCCGCGCACGATCGTCGCCGAGTGCTCATAGCTCAACCGGTTCGGGAGCCGGTAGATGACATGAGGAGCGACGGTCGCGACCGGCTGGCCGATCGAAAGAACGTCGATAAATTTTCCCAAACATTGTGGCAGGGCATCAGGATCGCGCCACGCAGCCTCCTGCGCACCGATGGCAAGTAATCTCAGCGCGGTCTGATCATCCAGGTCCGCGCGAACGCGCGTGATATTGCCGCGATGGCATCCAGAGAAATAGACGCGTGGACCGGGCGAGCAGTCGGGATCGTTCTGCCGCTCGATCCGCTCCGACGCGGACATCACGAACATCGCCGCGACATCGACGTGCAACAGCCGCAGATCGTCGTTCTCGGTCTTATTCGCGATAGATTTCTTCACGCGCGGGTCATCGCGCTCGAACCGGCGATCGGGTCGGGGCCGCGGATTCGCCGTCCGGACTTGCGATTACCACTACGTACCCGTCGAGGTCGCGCAGCCACATCTCCCGATGCGCGGGGGCCGGATTGAAGTGCGGCTCCTCGACGATTTGGGCGCGGAGCGAACGCGCGCGCTCGACCGCCGCGTCGAAGTCGTCCACCTCGAACCAGAGCACGACTCCGTGTCCGGGCGGCGCCGCGTCGGCGTTGACGAGATTGGGGTGATTCTCCTCGTCCCAGGCGTGGAGCTGCAGGATCAACCGGCCGCCGCAGAACACCCGATCATAAACGTCGCGATGTTCGTGCTCGGGCAGCGTGTCCGCACCAAGCAGCTGCTGGTACCAGCGGCCGCTCGCTCTGACGTCGCGCACCGCAATCAGAGGCTCGGAACGAATGCCTGCGCTTCGCGCTGCGGATTTCTTCGGCATTGGCCCCGTTTCCGATTCGCCGCACCCTGCTTACAGCATCGAGGAGATCACCACGATCGCGCCGGAGCCCACGCCCTTGGCTGACGGGTCGGCTATAACCATCTTGTTGCCGATGAACTTCATGCAGTTCGGATCGGCGATGTTGCCGATGAACGGCCGCGCGACGTCCTTGTACACGCGATAGACCGAGCCGTCGTCGGTGCCCCCGCTCTCGGCGGGCTTGCCCATGTCCGCGATCATAAACGTGTCGCCGTACGTACCAAAGCCGGATGGCGAGTTGCCGAATCCGGTCGGGTTGATGAATCCCACCAGGTACGGATCGCTGTTCATCTTGCCGTCGGGACCGACCACCGAAATGCGCCCGATCTTCGACGCGCCGGTCATCCGCGGACGCATCCCCACCAGCATCTTGCCGGGAGCCTTGCTGTCGCTCGCCGAGGCAAATGCAATTGCGCTCAGGTCGAATGCGAGCGGCTTGTCGAAGGTGCCGAACGCGCTGGCTTTGCCCGATGAATCGATCGCGTAGATCGTCGAGTTGCCGGAGACCGCCGCATACAGCTTGCCCGCGTACGCTCCGCCCGCCGGCGCGAATTCCAGATCGCGGCAGACGGTGGGTTTGTTTGCGCCGACGTCGGGCAGCTTTGCAAAGACGCTGACTGTCCCCGACTTGTCGATTCGATCGACCTCGCATGAGCCCTTGTCGCCGTCGGGCGCGTTGAGCACGAACATCTGCCCCGCGTAAGCGCCAAATCCGGCAGGCGCCTCGGCCAGCCCCCCCGGATGCGGAACTTTGGTCTTGTCGGCAATCGTCTTGGTCGCGCCTGACATCGTGACCGAGTAAACCCCTCCGGCCGCGTCGGATACGATCATGCTGCCGCCCGCGGGCTGAAGATAGATCGGCTGCTTGATCTCGGGAGTCTTGAGCTGAGATCCGTCGAACGGAATCTCGACGTCAACGCCCTTGCTCTTGGCGAGCGCGGCGCCCGCAGTGATCGAGATAGCGGCGGCAAGCGCAAAAGCCGCCGCGGCGCCGATGCTGAAGAAGATGAAGAGGAGGTTACCGGTCTTTCTTGTCGATGAGTTCATCTAACGCCTCGTTCACGAAATATCTGCGGCTCGGATCAAGATTGTCGAGCTCGGCGGCGCGGCGCGAGGTCCAGTCCGCGATCGCGATAATCGCGGCCTCGCCAGGCGTCGCGATTCCCAGCGCCTCGGCTACCCGCTTAAGCGAATTGGCCAGCTCGTCGGGCAAATCGATTTCAATCTGGTTTTGAGCCATCGGTTCGACCTTTCATATAGTCTTTGTCCACGGGCATCGTCAAAATGAAATCTGCGATGGCGACAGACGCAAAATATCCGGGCCGCTACGCCGGCGCGATTGTCGAGTACCTCGACGAGGGCCGCTTTCGCGCCGCGCTTGCGC
>JBAPSR010000354.1:0-4562 GCA_049281755.1 Binataceae bacterium (SeqCode) | reverse complement strand
CCATTCCTCGGGCCAGAGCGCGAGTGAAGAGCGCGCTCGCCCGGCGGCGCCGGATTCGCCGCCGCGTCCCGAAACTGCGCCGGGTGCGACGCGCGCCGGAGATACGCGCCCGCTCGATCCCGCCGCCTTTCAGGGCGACATTATGAAGATTCTGCAAGCGGTCAAAGCCGGCGAGATAGAACCTGAAGAAGCCGACGAGATGATCGCCGCCCTGATGGAAGCCGAAGGCGGGCAGGCGAGCAGCTAATCGCGGTCGGCGCATCAAGGCGCGAAAACGTGCCGCTATCGCGCGGGCGGCGTGCTAATTTTGATCGGGTGTGGGTCCTAGAGCATAGTTGCCACGCGGCTGTCCGCGTGGTGTGCGGATTAATCGTCGCCGCCGCGATTCTCGCCGGTCCGGCGATACCCGTGTTTGCACAGAATCTGCTGCCGAACTCGGCGCAGAATTCGCAGCAGGGCGCGGGCAGCGAGCTCGAGATTCCGATTCCCCAGGCGCAGACTCCACCGCCTTCCAGGAACAACGCGCAGACCGAAACCATCCCGTCTATGCAGCCGCAATCGCCGCCGGCTGGTCCGCAAATCGAAATACCGGCGCGTCAGGGTCCCGGTGCGAGCACGCTTGAGATTCCGCTGCCCAAGCAGTTTCGCGGATGCTGGAGCGGCGTCGTTCCGCGCCTGGACTCGATCCGGATGCTGGGCGGCCCGGGAGTCTCGAAGTGGATTCCGAAGACCTATCGCATCTGTTACGAGCAAACCGCCGGCGGTCCCTTCAGGCTCACTTTGAGCGAAGCTGGTCTTGCGGGGCGTAATCGCGATCTCACCAACGTGAAGGCGATCATGAAAGTGATCTCGACCGACGGGCGCACGACCGCCCAGATGCGCGCACTGCTGCATTTCGACGAACCCGCCGGGAGCATGTTTGGGATGTTTCCGGGACGCGGCTCGGTCGATGAGCTGACCAACATGACCTGCCGGATCGATGGCGGCGTGATGCACGTCGCGGCGAGCGTGTACGCGCAATGGAACGACCGCCCGTGGAGCACCATGACCTGGCACGCGGACTTCACTAACGTTCCGCAGTGAATGACTATTGGCGCCCGTCCGTTTGATTTCCGATCAAGAAGGCATAATATCCGCCGGGTATGTCAACTCTCAGCCGCCGGGAATTCCTGCGCCAAGCCGCGCTGACAATCGCTATTGGTTCGCAATTGGGCGCGCTCGCTGGATGCGCTGGTGGCGCCTCGGGCTCCATTACTCAATCCACCGGTGAATACGATGTGATCATCGTAGGTGGAGGAAGCGCGGGAACGATCGTGGCTGCGCGTCTGCTCGGCGCGATGAAGGGAAAAAAGCGTATTTTGATCATCGAGGCGGGCGGACCGACCAGCGCCGCGATCGGTGGCACCGCATTTCCGCCGTGGCTTCCGCCAAATCGTTCGGATCTGACCATCTTCGATGTACCTGGTGAGTATTCGCAGATGGCCTTCATGCCGCTGGGCATGCCGTATCAACTCACCGAGACTGGATTTACGTACCAGGGTATCGGGCTCGGCGGCAATTCTCAGTTCAACGGTATGCTGTTCCAGACCAATCCCGCCCAGGTCTTCGATCAGAGCTGGCCCTCGGGATGGCAATGGACGGATATGCAGCCCTACTTCGCGAGCGTGCGCGCGAGTGTACCGGTGACTAATACTCCGTCCACCGACGGCCTCGCATACAACGCCGGACCGGCGCAGATCGTAAATCCACTGTTTGCCGGCGAAGGATGGGTCGAGGGCGATACCAGCCAGCCGTTCGCCGGGACCGGCATTTACAGTGCGCCCTACGTGGCCGCTACCGAGGGCAGGCGCGCGGGACCGATCAGCGGATATTTCGCGGAGGCGGATCCAGGCGGAGTGCCAATCGCCGGCCTCGAGCTGTTGCTGTTCTCGAAGGCCGAGCGAATCGAATTCGATGACGCGGGCGCTGCGCAGGCGGTGCATTATGTGAGTCGGGGCACTCTGGATCAGACGCAGCCCGGTAATGCCGGAATCGCGCGGCTCAAGCCGGGCGGACTGCTGGTGATGGCGGCGGGGGCGCTGGTGACGCCGCGCCTGCTGCTCCTGAGCGGAGTGGGTCCGAGGGGGCTCGAGGATCAGATTTTTCCGGGACAATCGCGGCCTCCCTTCGCGATCGGCAATCCGATGGTCGGGGTCAGCGTGTTTGACCACGTGATGACCATGATCACGTACAACTACACCGGCTCGGTGCCCTACCAAGCCTACAACTATGGCAACTACAGCGGCAACGCCGCCGACCTGGATACTTATCTGGGCAACGGCAGCGGACCATACGCGCAGTATCAGCCGGTGTCGATTTTGAATTATGCATTGGGCGGCGGCGCGATACCCAACGTTGAAATCTTTCTCAACCCTAACGGAGCCGGAGCGCCGGGCGGAACTTACTATTCTTCGAATAGCATGTCAGCATTCCTCATGCTGCTGAACCCCCAGGCGCGCGGACTGATCACGCTCGATCTCGCGGGCAATGTGAACTATCCAAATATCTATTTGCCGAATACGCCTGCCGGGGCCGCCGATACGACGCTGATGACCCAGGCGGTCTACGATATGATTCAACTCTTTGAGAAAAATCCGGATCTGGAAATAGTATTTGGTCCCGGCGGGCTGAGTCATCCGAGCCTGAATCCAAACAGCCTCGCCGACGTACAGGAATATGTGACCGGTCCGGCGCCGGTCGACAACATTTATTTCAACCGGCTCATCATCAACCACTACGGTGGCACCGCGCCACTGAGCGCGGGCCCCGGCGGGGTCAATCCGAAGACCCTGATCCTGCGCGGCACGAGCAATGTGGCGGTGGTCGACGCCTCCTTGATACCGACGATCGTTCCGGCGCATCCGATCGGCACGATCATGGCGGTCGCGTTGCGCGCCGGAGACATACTCGCACCGTGGGTTAACCGGAAATGAGCGGCACGCATCTGGTGGTGTTCGACGTTGACGGAACACTGACCGACACCAACGCGGTGGGCGCCGAAGGTTTCTGGCGCGCCACGCGGGAAGTTCTGAGCCTGCCAAACGAGCATTCCCAATGGCTTGAACAGGTGGAGCACTACACGGATCTCGCAATGGCCTCGCAACATTGTAAGGCGGCATTCGGGCGCGACATTACCGCGCCCGAGACAGATTTGTTAAAGCGTCGCCTGGTCGGGCTTCTCGAAGCCGCCGTACTGACAAACCCTGAATCCATCCGCGCGATGCCCGGTGCAGCCGCCGTGCTTGCAGCGCTCAGGACCCGGTCAGATTGCGAGGCCGCCATCGCGACTGGATGCTTCCGCGCATCTGCCGAGTTCGAGCTTCGCACAGCGGGCCTGTTCGACGCGTCCCTTCCTATAGCCGGTTGCGATGGTTTGCTCTCTCGCGAGGAAATCATGGCGAGCGCGGCCCGTCAGGCGGCGGCAAAGCACGGGCGTGAATTTTCCACGATTACGTACGTGGGAGACGGCGTCTGGGACGTCAGAGCAGCGCAGAATCTGGGCTGGGACTTCATTGGGATCGGCAGCGGCGACGCCGCCGAGCGATTGCGGCGCGCTGGAGCGACCACGGTGCTTGGCAGTTTTCAGCCGGCCACCGCACTTCTTGATGCCCTCTCCAAGACCGCGGTGCGTCGTATCTGATCGCCGCTGGTCGTTGTATCGAACTTTGCTGGAAGCGCAGCCGTCCGCTATTTTCCGTCATCGCGGGGCGCGCAAACTGATCGGCATTGTCCTTGAGAAAGATTGAAATCCGACGTCATAATCAATGCATCGCGCGTCCGCGAGCGAGCGCTCTCTGCCGCCGCCTTGCGTCAGCAATTTTTTCGGACATCAAAAAGGAGATTCAAATGTCGAATCATTTTACCGGCTTGAACCTCGGTCCTCCTTTGGGCGACCAACGACTTGACCTCTGCGACCTCTACGCGTTCCAGTCTCCGGCAGATCCGGCGCGGACCGTGATAATCCTCAATGCAAATCCTTCCGCCGACGCGCTCCATCCCGACGCTATTTACCGTCTTAACATCGACAACGATGGAGATTGCCTCACGGACATCGCGATCAGCTATGTGTTCTCGCCGCCGCATAACGGTAAGCAGACCGCAAACGTCTTTGTCGCAAAAGGCGCTGAATCCCGCTCGGTCGAAGCGATCGGGACAAAGATCATTGCCGACGCGGAGGTTTCCTTCGGCGCCAAACCCAACATCGCGAAGGCCGGCGCCTACACGTTCTTCGCCGGTACTCGCAGCGATGCTTTCTTTTTCGACTACGACGGAATCAAGGCTCTGTTCGATACCAAGGGCGGCAGAAACTTCACCGCACCCCACTTGAGCGGCAAGTCTCCGTGGACCGGCGTGGATTCGAATACGGAAGCCAACGTGTTTTCGACGGTGATCGAGCTGCCGACAATTGAGCTAAGCGCCAAGCCCGAAATCCGCATCTGGGGGCGATGCAGCGTGCGCAAAGACGGCAAGCTTCTCCATGTCGATCGGGCCGGCCACCCGAGCGTCAGCAGCTTCTTCAACAC
>JBAPSR010000353.1:0-3249 GCA_049281755.1 Binataceae bacterium (SeqCode) | reverse complement strand
GCCTCGATGCTCGCGGGCGCCTTTTCCCTGCAAACCGGCGGCATCCTGCATCACGAGTCGCTGACCCGGCTCTATCACGGGCCGCAGGATCCGCTCGGACCGATTCCGGTTTATCGGCTGTTCCAGGCGAGCGACGAAAAATATTTCTTCGCTGCCTGCGGCAACGCGACCTTCTGGGGCAAGTTCGCAATCGCAATCGAACGCCCGGACCTGGTGGCCGATGAGCGCTTCGAGAACGCGCCGTGGGGAATCCCGAGCGCGCACTGGCAGGAGCTCAAGGATATCATCGAGCCGATCATCCGCACCCGAGCGCGCGCAGAATGGTTGCGGATCCTGCGCGAGGCCGACGTGCCCAGCGCCCCGGTGATGACGCGGCAGGAATTTATCGAATGGGAGCAAACCCGAGCGCTCGGGATGCGCCAGGAGATCGCCGATCCCGCGCTCGGCGCGACCATCCAGATGGGTCTGCCGTTTTTTCTAAGCGACACGCCCGGCGCGATCGCCGGCGCGGCGCCAGCCCTAGGTGACGAACGCGGCGCTATGCAGTGGCTCGCGGAACCTCGCGCGCCGCGCGCAAGCGCCATCGCAGCGGAATCTGTCGCACGCTCGGGCAAGGGTCCGCTCGACGGAATCCTGGTGCTCGATTTCGCGAGCTATATCGCCGGTTCCTACGGTCCGATGATCCTGGCGCAACTCGGCGCGCAGGTGATCAAGATCGAAAGCCTGGAAGGCGATTCGTTTCGCCACTTCGGCTTCGGCTTTCTCGGATGGAACCAGGGCAAACGCGGACTCGCCGTCGATCTCACGAAACCTGAGGGCCGCGAGATTATTCACGGACTTGCCGCGCGCGCCGACGTGCTGGTGGAAAATCTGCGTCCCGGCCGGATGCAGCGTTTCGGCTACGACTACAAAACTGTTGCCGCGATCAACCCGCGCCTCATTTATATGTCGGTCAACGGTTTCGGAAACCGCGGGCCCGAACACAATCAACCCGGCTTCGATCCGCTCTTGCAGGCGCGCTCGGGCGTGATGGCGGCGCAGGGCGGCCCGCACGCGCATCCGGTGTATCTGACCTGCGCGATCTGCGACTACGGCGGCGCGATGATCTCGGCGCTGGGATGCGTGATGGCGCTGCGCGCGCGCCAGAAGACCGGCCGCGGCCAGTTCTGCGAGACTTCGCTGCTGCAGGCCGCGATGGCTCTGCAAGCGGGCGAGTTCATTTTCTACCCTGGCCGACCCGACCTGGAAAACGGCGACCCCGAACGCCGCGGAAGCGCCGCGGTGTCGCGCGCCTACTCGTGCAGGGACGGCGAATGGCTATTCATTGCGATCGATAAATCCGCGCAGTGGGAAGCGCTGCGGGAAGCTTTGCCCCTCATTCCCGCGCTCGATTGGAACGCCGCACGCGCCCAAGCAGTCGATAGTCCCCTGGCCGCCACGCTCGAAAGCGCGCTCGCGCCCTGTCCGCGCGCCGCCATCGTCGAGCAATTGCGCCGCGCCGGCGTTCCCGTCGTGCCGGTGCGCCATTTCAAGGAAATGTTCGACGACCCGCAGATCGCGGCCAACGAGTTGATCGCGGAAGTAACCCATCCCGAATTCGGCAAAGTCCGCCAAACCGGAATGCTAACGAAGTTTTCCGCAACCCAGGCCCGAATCGACCGCGCCGCCCCGCTCTTAGGCCAACACACCGACGAAATCCTGCGCGACTACCTGGGTTACGACGGAGCAAAAATCGCCGCACTGCATCAATCGCGAATCATCCGCTGATTCGGCTCCTGTTGTCACCAACCGAAAGTTGGCGTATATGTGAGCTATATACGAGAAAGCCGTGATAAAAGACGATTTGATGCAGCGGCTTATCGCGTGTGAGGGGTTCGAATGGGACGCCGGTAACACGGAGAAGATTTGGGAACGTCATCAGGTGTCTCTCGGCGAATGCGAGGAACTGTTTTTGAACCGTCCGCTCATCGTTGAGACTGATCTCGCTCACTCATCGTCTGAAGAACGGCTCTATGCTCTTGGTCAAAGCGATGGCGGCCGGCTGATGTTCTTGGCTTTCACAATTCGCCGGCGCCTCATCCGAGTGATCTCCGCGCGCGGTATGAGTCGTCAAGAGAGAAGAATCTACAGGTCAGCGATATGAAAAAGATTTTGCCCAAGTTTCAGAACGAAGAGCAGGAGCGCGAGTTCTGGGTCCACCACGACTCGGCCGATTATATGGATTGGAAGCGGGGGCAGCGGGTGGTTCTTCCGAATCTTCGGCCCTCTTCGCAGACAATCTCAATCCGGCTGCCCAAGCCGATGGTGGAGCAGCTCAAGCTTTTAGCCAACAAGCGCGACGTGCCCTACCAATCTCTGCTGAAGGTGTTCGTGGCTGAACGGCTAAAGGCCGAGTTTAAGGACTAAGCTCGCAGGGGCGTGCGGGGAGGGGCAACGATGGCATCACAGGCTGACTCCGTTATCGCGGCCGAGCTGCAGCCCGGCGAAGAGATGCTCTGGTGCGCGCAGCCCGACGGCACTTCGCGATTTTTCATTCGTATTGCCCTGGTCGCGCTATGTATCGTCGCCGCGATTGGCATTCACGGGATAACCGACACTCCCGCCTTCAGACTCGCGATGCCGTTTGGACTTAGGCCCGGCTCGGCAGCGCTGTGGGCGCTGGCCGCGGTGATCCTGGTCGATTCGATCCTGTTCGGCGCATACATCGTCAATACCTACTACGGACTGACTAATCGCCGTGTGATTATAGTTTCCAACCTGCCGCGCCATAGCGTATACGATTTTGCCCTGGATGATTTTCGCGGCGCGAAGCTCGGCTTTGTGCGCCTGGGCACCACCGTCGAGATCTACCGCGGATCACCCGGTTCCTTCTTCAGCAACAACCTGATGCTGTTCGCGAATCCCTCGATCCAGCGCAGCCTGGTCTCCGGTGTCGAGCACTATTTTCTGGTCGGAATTCCGGACGCGGGAATCGTGGATCAAGCGCTGCGCGATGCCGCCTCCGGGATGCCGGCCACTCCGTTCGCAGCGCCCTCCTGAACGCGATCGCGCACGATTTAGCGAACGGGCAATCCTGGACCAACGGCCACCACTCGATCGCCGGTGAATTCGAGCCGGTAAACCGCCGGCAGCGGAATCGCCGCCCAGAACTCGAACCCAATCGACGGTACGAAAGCGTTCAGAACGAGCGCGATCAGATTGCCGTGACTCGCAAGCACGACGGCGCCCTCGCGATGCCGCCCGCGTATC
>JBAPSR010000352.1:0-13295 GCA_049281755.1 Binataceae bacterium (SeqCode) | reverse complement strand
CGTTCTCAGCGATCAGACGCTCGACGACGTAACGACCGTCGCTGACTTCCGCCATGTCGCGAGCTTCGATCGGTTCGTAGAAAGATTCACTTTCACCTATCGGTGAATGTGAATGTGAATGTGAATGAGCAGTCCCGTTGGTGGTTGCTTCCAGTTGGCGCTCGTGCGAACTGCAATTGAGAAGTCTGCTCTACGCCACGCGACGCGCGGCGTGATACCGCCCTCACTTTAGGCCGTTTCGATCGTCACGCGATGCGCGGTGTCCGTTGCCATTGGATCGGCCGTTGGATTTATGTCGAGCGTCGTAGCGTTCGAGTTTCCCGTACAAAGTTCGGCGAGGAACGCCGAGAAGATCGGCCCAGTCGCGGCGATACCGACCCTTGGCGGCCTCCGGCAGGAACGAACGCACACGGGTCGGTGATCACCGCTGCACTAGGCCCAATATCGTAGAGGACCTGCTTCCCGCGAAAATCCGGAGCATCTTTATCCAACGAGAGTGGTGTATGTGGCGAGGTACTGATTTCCCCAGAATCAGCAATTCGCCACACACCGGTCGCATCGAGTTTTTGACCGATCAAACTATGTTGCACCTGATCGCATCATCGCTTCGATTTTGTTCGGCGTGGAAAGGGAGCAGCGAAGGTTAGTTTCGGGCCGTGGCCGCGTCTGTTTTTTGCCACCTTTTGAACTTCGATGATGCTGCGCCGCGTTATTCTACGATGCGAGCAAGAAACCTCATGCGGCGATGGCGTATCGGAACGGAATGAGGAAATCGGATGAGGGGGGCAAGTTTTACGCTCGGCGCCACAGGACGATTGAAGGTCACATTTCGTTGAAACACTCCGTTCACAAAGTGTGTGTGCCAAATCTGCACATAGCACACTTTCGGGAGGCGCAAAGATGACGCGAATCGTACAGTTCGTCGGATTTTTGTCTGGCATCCAACTTGCGGTAGTGTTTTCCGCCAATTTCAGAACCTCTTCGACGGTAAAAACATAACCGAGCAACCCAGCAGGCGATCATGAGCAGGCAAGCAGCAGAAGTCGGACCGCCAGAGAGCGAATATCTGACTGTCCCTGAGATCGCGAAAATTCTTCGACGCAATCGAAAGACCGTGTATGGCTGGATCGAATCCGGTGGGATCGGAGAAGCGGACGGTCTTTTCGTCGTGCAAGGACGTTACTTGATCCACTGGCCGACATTCCGATCGAGGCAGTTCAAACCCCGCGTGAAACTGCGCGGTCAACTGCCGGAATACTCGGAGGAATCGCAAAATGGCATGGCTGGAAACGGACAGACACGGCCGCCTGAGAATCGGCTTTAAGTATTACGACGGCCTCAAATGTCGCGAGCCGCTCGGGGTGTCTGCAAACAAGCAGACAATCGCCGAGGCCAGGAGACTCTGCGCCACGATACAGCTCGAACTCAAGGCGAGAACTTTCGACTATGCCAAGCGATTTCCGGACAGCGACCGGATAAAACAGCGCGGGATCGAGACTCCAGAGAAAATCCAGCCAATCAGCGTCACTGAGTTGGCCGATAGTTGGCTGCTCAGTAAGCAAGGCGAGGTCAAGAAATCGACCCACGGCTACTATAAAGAAGTCGCGGGGATCTTCATTCAGCGCGACGCAATCGGGACGAAAACGGTCTCGGAATTACGTCAGGAAGACATCGACCGCTGGCGTGTACGGGTTGACGAGAAGCAAACCAAAGCCAACGAACCGCTGAGCACGCGCCGGAAGAACATGGCGTGGGATGTCCTGAATCAAATCCTGGAGTTCGCTCGCGTCAGGAAACTACTCAACGAAGACCTCCTGCTCGGGATGAAGCCATTTAAGGACTCCGGCCAGGCGAGCGACGACGATTCCGAACTCTCGGACGAGCCCGAGGATGCCGAAGTGATGCCGTATAACGCCGATCAGATTGAAGCGATCATCGCGGCGGCCGAGGGCTGGGAACGCGCTCTCGTCACGTTGTATTTCTTCACAGGAATTCGGCGCGGCGAAGGGCTTGCTCTGACCTGGGACAGGGTCTACCTCGATCGTGACCGGGCACTGATCAACCGCAGCCTCAGCGTCCGATATGGCATCACGACGCCGAAGACGAAGAGCAGCCGGCGCATGATCCAGTACGGTCCAAGGGTTCGCGCGGAGCTGTCGAAGCAAAGGGAAAGAGTCCAGCTACGCAGCAAGTACGTCTTCCCCAATGAGAGCGGCGCTGCGCCCAATGTACGCTGGGCGACTGACGTGGTCTGGCGCCGAATTCTCACGCGAGCTGAAGTTCCGCACAGACCAATCGGGCAGTGCCGTCACAGCTTCGCGGTCCTCGCGCTGAAGCAGCACAAACCGCTCAACTGGATTCAACGGCAGATGGGTCACCGCACGCTGCAAATGTTGTTGAAACGTTACTGGCGCTGGATACCGACCGACGATCTTTCTGCGGAAGAAATGTCTTCGTTGGAGAGCGCAGCGGCGCCGTTGGCCTCAAATCATGCCCACCCTGTGCCCACCCGGCCCGAAACCGGGACCGAAGCGGGCTCGTAAAACAATGATTCAGATCGGGAAAAACCCAATAAAACTGGCGGAGAGGGAGGGATTCGAACCCTCGGTACCGGTTACCCAGTACGCCAGATTAGCAATCTGGTGCCTTCGACCACTCGGCCACCTCTCCGCGGCGGTGAAACCCAGTAATTACGCGGAATCGGCGTCTCGAACAACCCCGCCATTTTGAAGACGCAAACCTCTCAGTGTAGGATAGGCCTATCGACGGCCGACAAGTGGTTGATACTCTCGCTTATCGTTTTTGCCAGCTCGCGATACGCGAGCGGATCGAACCGGAGAGTGAGACATCCAATGATCAGATGAACGACCCCGCAATCGCACATCTCGATCTTGACCGTCCCGCATTCGGCGAGCCTTCGCCTCTCGCAATTTTCTTTATTCGCCATTCTGACTCCGTCTCAATTGCTGCTGGTTTTGAACGGGGGCAGTGGAATCGTCAGCGTGTCGTAAACCGTGATTCTCGGGCCGTACGCGGCCTGGAAAATACCGATGCCTTCGGCGGGTCTGATCAGATTGGTCCGGTCAAGGATATTGAGCAGAGTGATTCGGTCTATAATTTCGCCGAGTTTCGGCAATTGAAAACTTCGTTGCCCGCTCAAGTCTATCTGGACGACATTTGGCAAAGATTCCAGGTCGGCAAACCCTGCGCGCAGTCCACTGCTATAGATAGCGGAAAGGCTGAACTCGTATGGCTTCCATCGATAGGTAGCGCCGCCCGATGCGCCATACAGCGGCTGATGATCGAGGACGATATAGTGCCGGTTGATATATCCTAACTCGACCGAATCAAAGTTGAACTGTCCGGTTGCCACCCCTTTCTGCATGTTCCGGCCGATCGTCAGGCTGCCATAAAGTGAAAGGTTTTTAGAATTGTACGTGAGTGCGGTTTCCGTACCCCAAATATATCCGTGCCTATAGTTAAAGGGCGCGAAAATCGGCACAGAACCGAACTGGCCCGTATCGAGGTAGTGATGCGTATATTCGTAAAACGCGTCTTCTGAAAGTGTGATCTGCTCCGTCAGGTGATGAACTATACCGGCATCCCACTCATAGTCGTCTTCGGTTTCCGGAGTAGGTACTCCGGTCCCAGCTTCGCCGGTGGTATCCTTAAACGCGGCGGGAGCTCCAGGCGAAATTCCCTGGAAACTCGGCACCTGCATATAGCGCGCGAACCCGGCGTGCAGCGTCGTATCCTTGCGCGGCAGGTAGACCAGATTGATCGTCGGATCGATTTGGTTGTTGTACGAGAACCCGCTCAAGCGGTCCCACCGCAGGCCGAAGTTGACGCGAAACTTCTCAGCGATTTGCCACGTATCTCCGACATAAATGCCCGAAAGGAGATTGATTTTGTTTGCGTTGTTGATCACGCGAACGGGATGAAAAGGCGGCCCTATCGGGGTCCCGCCAGCGGTCGGAAACACCAGCGAGTCGTCATCGGCCTCTACGCCGTATTCACCAAGATAGAAGCCGGCACTTAGCGCGTGTGCGCCGAGCTGGTAGGTCAGATCGCCCTGCAGCGTATTATCGAGGTCGCTATGAAAGGCCGTCGATGCAACCCCCTGGTAGATGAGCTCGCCGACGTTATCGGGCTCGAACTTCTGCGAAATATAGTGAGCCGCATAGGCAAGCTGATAGGTCAGCTGGGGCGAGGGTGCGCCGTTGAGCGCGAGGATTCCCATATAGTCGCGGAAGTTCAGGTACGAGTTGATATTGGCGGAGTTGGGAATGGTCGCGCCAGTAAGCTCAAACGCAGGCGGAAGATTGGGCTGGTTGGGTAACTGGTTATTGCTCGCGGCGACCGACGTAATGAGGCTTATCCGGGTAGTCGGATTGAGCTCATATGCAAAGAATCCAAATCCCTGCCCCTGATTGGTATGGTTGTGAATCGCGTCGGGAGCTGGAGTAGCGGAGCTGAACGCACTATTGCTTTGGCTATAGAGTCCGCTCATGTAGTAGCTAAAGTTGCCCTCGCATCCGCCATACTGAAAGCTCGGCTGGACCGTATTGCGCTGGCCGCCGTACATGCTGAAACTCCCGCCCGGCTGCTCACATCCGTCTTTGGTCTGGATCGCGACTACGCCACCGGTGGCGTAGCTGTACTGCGACGGCAGGATGCCATCGAGCAGGCTGAGTTGCTTTACGAACATTGGATTGAGCATCGAGATAAACGGCGGGTTGGTATTGATATCGATTGGAACCATGACCCCGTTGATTTGGTACTGGAATTGAGGTCCTTCGGTGTTGCGTATATGTATTTGCTGATTTTGATCGATCGCGACGCCCGGCATCTGCGTCAGCACGTCGGTGATGGTTGAGTTTTCGCCGGCGGGCAGGTCGGAGATGTCTTTGTCTGTGACGGTGTATTCGTTCGAGCCGGTATGCGAGACGCTATTTTGCGCGCGAATCACCTTTGCCTGGACCGGCAGGGTCAGCGCCGTCTCCGTGTCGAGGCTGACCGAAATCGGCGCCTCTGTGACGGACGGGAAGGTCACGATCTTGGTTGAGGATTTGAAACCCGCCTTCACGGCGACCAGCGAGTACGCTCCCGGTTTTGCCGGTGCGATCTCGAACCGTCCGCTCTGGTCGGTTGCCGTATGCGCGACGACCCGGCCGCCCTGATCGCGCAATTCAACGTTCACCTGCGACAGCGGACGGTTGAGCGTATCGGTGATAACACCGGAAATATGCACAGAGGCGCCAAAGCTGGCAGAGGCAAGGGCAACAGCCGCCGGGGCTGCGATCGCGAGCAGCCATATGACGCGCCGCACTTTCTCGATCCAGCGTACGGGCAGAAGCTGATGCAGGTGTGACGCTGCGCCCGCTTCGACATATCCGCGAAGGCGTCTTTTCAGCCAAATTCCCAAACCGTTCAAAGCACGCACGGGCAATCCCCAAGTCAGGTGCGGCAAGCCGCAGGGGGATGCCGTCCTGTTGATAATCGAGAATGATTCTCAATATCGAATTCGGGGACGCTTTGTCAACTGCTCGATTCGAATTTTGCTTAAATCAGGAAGGTTCCGGGCTTCAGACGCCGGCGAACCATTCGTAACCCTGATCTTCCCAGTATCCGCCCGTGGGATGCGGCAGGAAGTTCACTTGAGTCAGATACTTGACGCTCTTGTACCCGAGCTTTACTGCCGAGTAGAGGCGCAGCGGAGCGCCGTGTTCGGGGTAGAGCGGATGCCCATTCATCCCGTACGCGAGGATCGTCTGCGGATGCAGCGCGCTCGCCCGATCCCACGACGACCAATAGCCATTATCGAACGATCGGAACTCGACGTATCGCGCCTCCGGCGCCGCGCCAACTGCCCGCGCGATCTCGCTCACCTTCACCCCTTGCCATGACGCCACCGCCGACCATCCCTCTACGCAGTGATGCCGGATGCGCATGTCGGTCATCGGCATCTGTTGCAGTTGATTGATTGTCAGCATGGTCGGGCGGGCGACCAGGCCTCCGACCGCGAGCGTCCAGTCAGACGGCGCGATCGGGATCATGTCGGAGATGAAGTAGACCGGGAAATCTTTTTCCGGCGTCAGCTCAGAGACCGGCGGCTCAGGCGCGAGCCGATTCGGCGAGAGCAGCAAGCTCTGGAAATGCTGATTCCATCGTGTCATCGCGCCCAGGAAATGCGACGCGACCGGATTGTCGCATCCGGTGAGAATTCCGGCCGCGGCAATTCCGGCCAGCAGCTTGCGCCGTGTGATCACCCTAGCCACGCGGCCCTCCACTGACCATATTGACGATCGTCCTCGGATGCAGCGCCACCAGCACCAGGTGCGTCGCCGTGAACATCGCGAGCATCACCAACGCGCCCAGATGGATCACGCGTGCGAAATCGTAGCCGCCGCATAGCGCAGTCAGCAGATGAAGCTGCACCGGTTTGTAGATCGCCAGGCCGGAGAGCACCGCGACTACCGCGAATACGATCGCCGAGGTGTAGGCGAGCCGCTGAAGCCCGTTGTAGAAATCCTCCGGCGGAGCAGCCGCGCGCACCCGCAAATAGTACGCAAACATCGCGATCGCACCTGACCCGTCGCGGCGCGGCAGAAACATCCGCCGCCGCCACTCGCCGCTGAACATCAGATAGGCAAGATAGATGAGTCCGTTCAGGACCAGGAACCACGCGATCGCGAAATGCCACTGTCGTGCTCCCGCCAGCCATCCGCCAAATCGCATCCATCCGGGCGGCGTCATCCCTTGTAGCGGAAACCACTTATATAGCGCGCCTCGAGGTCCGAGGTTCGGGTATGCGGCATAAATCTGCAAGCCGCTTCCGGCCATGATCGCGAGCAGTGGAATGTTGATCCAGTGAGACAGCCGAATCGGCAGCGGATGCACCGGTCTGCCTTGCGATTGCGGCTCCGCACGCGGATCAAATTCCAACTTCGTCGTAGGACGGCTCAACCGCCGGGCTTCCCGCGTCGGCGCGGCCTTGATGCTTCCCATGATTCAGGCGTCAGTCGCCGCGTGCGACAGAGCTTCGAGCGCAAGCTTGTGCGCGGCAGGATCTCCAGCGACGATACATTGGCCCCCATTTGCGGCGCTTTTTCCCGACCACGAGGTGGCTATCCCGCCTGCGCCCTCGACGATCGGAATTATCGCCTGAATATCGTACGGTTGCAGACCCGCCTCGATCACCAGATCGATGAACCCCGCGGCGACCAGGCAGTACGAATAGCAATCTCCGCCGTAGCGCCGCATCTTTGCGCGGCTGGCAAGCGCGCGGAACGCGTCGCGCTCAGCGCCGCTTTTGAACATCGCAGGGTCGGTTGCGGAGACCACAGCGTCTTCGATTCGCGAACATTTTCGGGTGCCCAAGGTGCGCCGCTCGGAACCCCGGCGCCACTGCGCACCCAACCGCGAGCCGGAAAATGTTTCGCCGGTGAAAGGCTGATGCATCAATCCCACGACGGGGCGTTCGCCGTCGTTCAGCGCAATCAAAACTCCCCAATGCAGTTGCCCGATTATGAACGCGCGGGTGCCGTCGATCGGATCGATCACCCAGGTCAGTCCGTCGCGGGCGGCTTTCGTGCCGTGCTCCTCGCCGAGGATTCCATGACCGGGATAGACGCGTTCGATTTCGTCGCGGATCGCGCGCTCGGCGGCGCGATCCGCAATCGTGACCGGATCGAAGTTGCCTGCGCCGGCCTTGTTCTCGACTTCGATCGCGGCGCGAAAGTGGGGCAGTATCGCGCGGCTTGCAATCTCCGCGAGCCGCGATGCGAACGCGGTGAACTCCTCGATCGCGCGATCGTCAAGCGTTATGCCCCCGCGTTTTTCCGGCATCGGATTTCCCTCACGCTTTGCATCAGTCCGGCCCTACCGAGTTCAAGCGGCGATAGATCGCGCGATTGCGGCGGTAGATCTGCATGAACTCGCGAAACCGCGCGTCATACAGTTTGCGATTCTCTTCGGCCGGATCATAGACGTGCGCGATCTTCACCAGCGCGGGAATTCCCGTCGACTTGATCTCTCCCAGCGCTGCGAACGCCGCCATCGCCGCTCCGAACGCGTTGGCGTTACGCGGATTTGCCACCTGCCGAATCGGGCATCCGAGGATATCTGCCAGAATCTGGCACCACAGGTCTGAGGTCGCGCCTCCGCCGATGAACCTGAGGCCCCGGAACGGGTGTCCGATAAATTTTTCGACGTAACCTTTGAGCCATCTGAGGTTAAACGCGATTCCTTCCATCACCGCGCGCACGTAATGGCCCCGCGTTGTGCGCAGCGTCTGATTGAAGAACGCGCTGCGCGTAGCGGGATCGTCCGACGGCGCGAGCACGCCTCCCAGCCATGGCGTGAAGATCAATCCGTCGCTGCCGGGACGAATCGCCGCCGCGATCGCGTTCATCTCCGCAAACGCTTCCGCGCCACCGCCGGGATACAAGATGTCCTTCAGAAATTCGAGGCATCGCCCCGCGATCCCCTGCTCTGCGGTTACAATATAGCGGCCCGGCAGCGCGGCCGGCATCGTCGCGAGCATATGCACCGGGTCGGTCTTCTTGCCCGGGACGTGGCAGCTCATCCACGAGGTCGTGCCGATGTAGAAGTAGCCGTCGAAGTCGTCGATCGCGCCCGCGCCGATCGTCGCGGATTGCAGGTCGCACGAGCCCATCACCACCCGAGTCGCGCGCTCGAGGCCTAGATCGTCGGCGACCTCGGGCTTGAGAGTTCCGAGAACGTGATCGACCGGAAAGAGGTCGGGCAGTTTTGCGCGTTCGAGATTCGAGATCTTTAGCAGCGCGGGTGAGTAGTCGATTCGATTGGGGTTGCGAATGTCCGTCGCCCAGTACGTGTACATCGTCGCGAACGAGGCGGCGAAGCGCCCGGTCAGGCGCAGGTTCAGATAGTCCATCGGCTCCAGGAACTTGTGCGTACGCGCGTAAACCGCCGGCCGCTCATTGCGGATGAACTGAACATGGCCCAGTCCGTCGTTTCCTGACTTCAGCGGCGCTCCTCCCGACAACCGAATCCATTTGAGCGCTTTCGCCAGACCGTAACCCTGGAGCCGCGGCCATCCATCGGACAGCGCGCGATTGTATTTTCCGCCGCGCGTGTCCATCCATGAAATTGCGTTCATCAGCGCGCGGCCGTCCTCATCGACCGGAGTCGTGACCGCCCACTGCGTCGTGCATGCGACGGCGATGATCCGGTCGCGCACGACGCCTGCCGCTGCGACCGCGGCCTTCGCAGCGGTTCGCACCGCGGACCAGTATTCCTCGGGATCCTGCTCGACGCCGCCGTCGTCGGAAACCATCGAGCGGATCGTACCGAAGCCGGACGCGACGATTTCACCCGCGTTCGAGACGACCGCGGCCTTCGCGCTTCCGGAGCCCATATCGATTGCGAGAACGTAGCGGTCGGCGGCGGATGGCATCGGTGCTGCTCGAATGATTTACCCGATACGCGCGCCGCGGAATAGCTGACAGTCAGGCGTGCGCACACCGCGTTGGCAATTCGCGCGCGCAGATTTATACTCGCGCGCATCCTTCGTTTAGAGACCCACGGGCGATGAAATGAAATCGCAATCGCGAAAATCGCCGCGCCCCAAGCCGGTTGCGAGTCGGCCATTCATGCCCGGATACGCAGTCGCCGCTGCAAGCGAGGGCAAACGTCTGCTGCCGTGGAGCTGGGCGCGCGAGCGGCTCGAGAAATCGAAGAACTACTGGATCTCGACCACCCGTCCCGACGGACGGCCGCATTCGGTGCCAATCTGGGGCATCTGGATGGACCAGCGATTCGTCTTCAGCTCGGGCCGCGAGTCGCGCAAGGCGCGTAACCTGGCCGCGAATCCGCGCTGCGTCATCACCAACGACAACGGCGACGAGGCGGTGATCGTCGAGGGCATCGCCTTCGAGACCGCCGATCTCGCGCTACTCCGGCGCTACAAGCAGCGCTACGACCCGAAGTACAACTGGGATCTCGACCTCGCGATGGGGCCGTTCTTCATCGTCGAGCCCGAGGTCGTCTTCGCCTTCATAGACCATCCTGGCGAGTTCACCCAGACGGCGACGCGATGGAAATTCGCCGCCGCCTGAGCGAAGCGCGCGCTATTCCTTGGCGCCTCCGGTTTGCGCGAGCGGAATTGATTGCGCAAGGTCGCACTGCACCAGAGCGCGCAGCTTGTTATCGATCTGGAAGAAGCGCGTGGTCTTGATTTCGGAAACCACCGCGCGGAACTTCGGGATATAGTCTTTCTGCGTATCGAGGATCGCCTGCTGAATCGCAACTACCTCATCGAGCTTTGACTTCGCGTCGGCGTCGGTCAGCGACGAGTAGTGCTTGGCGTATTCGCGAACTTCTTTGATATGGCGCGTCTCGATTTTGTCCATCTTGCCTTCGTACTCGTCGTACAACGGCCAGAACGCCTTGGCCTCGTCGGCGCTGAGTCCCATGTTGTCGTTGACCGCGGCCTTGCGTTCGGCATGTGCGGCGGCGAGATCGATCTGCTTGGTGGTTGCTGGCGCAGGTGCGGACTCCTGAGCGCGCGCCGAGGCCGCCACGCCGAGCACGCACAAGAAGGATAGAGCGGCGCCGTAACGCCAAAGCATCAGGGCATATTTCATATGAATGATTCTCCTGTTCGGCGCGATTCGCCGTTTACGCGATGATAATCGCCGGATGCTCTCCGATGCGGAGCTGAGAGTCAAGCGCGCGCGGGCATTCGACGCACGCCGCCTGGACGCGCTAGAATTTTCCCGGAGGATCCGCCGATGGCACTGATTCCGGTTGTCGCCTCGAATAATCCGCCCGCTGACGTAGTCGCCGCGCTCGAGCGCGACGGATGCGTCGTCGTCACCGGAGTTCTCGATTCCTCCGCGCGTCAGGCGATCGCGACCGAGCTCGGGCCGCATCTGGAGAAGGCCGACATCAAGAAAAGTCTGAACGAGAAATACGCGGCCGACGGCGGTCCCGCCGATTTCTACCCGGGCAACACCCGGCGGATCACGGCGCTCGCCGCGAAGTCGCAGGCGTTTCGTGCGCTCGTCACGCATCCGCTGATGCTCGGGGCGTGCGACGCGTTTCTTTCACCCAACTGCGTGAGCTACCAGGTTCACGCGACCTCGGCGCTCGTCGTCGGTCCGGGCGCGACCGTGCAGATGCTCCATCGCGAGGAAGACGCATTCCAGTTCTTCAAAGTACCGCGGCCCAACATGGTCCTCGCGAGCATGTGGGCGATTAGCGACTTCACCGCCGCCAACGGCGGCACCCATCTGGTTCCCGGCAGCCACAAGTGGCCCGGAGACCGCGTCGCGCGCGAAGACGAAGTCGCATCCGCCGCGATGCCCGCGGGATCCGTCCTGCTCTGGATGGGCGGGACGCTGCACGGCGCGGGCGCCAACGTATCGGACAATTGGCGCTTCGGTGTGTTCCTGTCGTACTCGCTCGGATGGCTACGGCAAGAAGAGAATCAGTACGTCGATACGCCGTACGAGCTCGCGCGCACGATGCCGAAGCCACTTCGCGATCTGCTCGGCTACAAGATGCATTCGGCGCTGGGCTTCATGGACCCCCGCCCGCACAGCTGAACGAGCCCTTACCAATGGCGCGCGATCTCGCTTTTCTGATCATCGATGTCCAGGCGGGGATGTTCTCGATGCCGGAGCAGCCGTATCGAGGCGGCGAGATTCTCGAGGTGATTGCGCGCCTTGCCGACCGCGCGCGCGCCGCCTCGATCCCAATCATCTACGTTCGTCACGACGGCGGCGCGGGCGATCCGCTGGCGAGAGGTACCAGCGGTTGGGAGATTCATCCTTCGATCGCACCGAAGGCCGGCGAGCGGATTGTCGAGAAACGACATCCAAACTCGTTCCAGGAGACGGATTTGCGAGAGATTCTGGATTCTCTCGCCGTCAGCAGGCTGATACTGACCGGACTTCAAAGCGAATTCTGCGTAGGCGCAACTTCACTCGCTGCCAAGGCGCTCGGATATGAAGTCACTGTCGTGACCGACGCGCATTCGACCTTCGATGGACCCGGCGGCTGCGCCGAAAAACTGATCGAGGACTGCAATCGCGCCTTCGGCGAGCACGGCATCCATCTGAAAACCGCCCGCGAAGTCCTTTTCTGACCCTCGCGTCCTTCCCGCCTCTAGCAATACGACTTGTTCGCTGTCGAAATCGGCTGGGCTCGTTCGTCGTAGAGATGTAGGAACAAAATCGTGGAGGGCGGGAAATGAAATTCATCTTGATGGACCTCGAACGCCGGGACGAGCACGGGCTGGTTCCTGAAGCGGAATCGCAGCGCCGGGTCGGGAAGCATCAGGCGGCGCTCGTCCGCTTGACCATGCAGAGGTCCGCGGCGAACCGCAGCCATCTGTCGATCAACGTTGGCCTTCCTCCTACTGACGAATCTGCAATCGTTCGCTTCGAGCGCGGCAAACACAGCGTCACTGACGGTCCATTCACCGAGACCAAAGAATTGCTCGCCGGCTTTGACGTGATCGATTTCGACTCGAAGCAGGACGCTATCGATTGGTACAAAAGCATCGGCTACGAGCACGACGGTCACGTGATGGAGATTCGGCCGGTCGCTAACGCGTGGCTGTTCTATCATGGTCATCGCCCGAGCGGCGCGTTGAAGTACCTGCTGCGCTTCGGCGGTCCCAAGCCGAACGAAACGGACGCCCAGTCCGAAGAGAATTTTCGCGCCTCCGAACGTGTTACGACTGAGTACGTGCGAAAGGGTTTCATGGACGAATCGATTTGCTGGGCCGGCGTCCGGCTCGCGGATCCGCGCCAGGCGGTCACGTTTCGAAGGAACGATGGGAAATTGATCGTGTCGGACGGTCCGTTCACCGAGACCCGCGAGGTTGTCGGCGGCTTCACGATCCTCGACTGCGCCTCGCGCGATGAAGCCATCGAGTGGGCGCGCAAGTACTCATACGTCGAAGGCGATATCACCCAGGTAGTTCCCTGCGGACTCTGGTGGACGCAGACCATCTGACACTCCAACCAAAGCAAGACTCTATGAGTGAAAGTAAATCGACAAAAGCGGTGTGGAAATACGAGCGGACGTTGGAGTTTGCGTTGCCGATCGCTCGCACCTTTAGTCTGTTTACTGACCCGGCTGAGACGCGTGCGTGGCTTCTGCCATTCGAGGACAAGCCGGATGGCGAGAAGGTGGCGACCATCGAAGGTCGCCTCCCGTGAAAATGAGCGTTGAGAAATTCGAGCCACCAAGACTCGCGCGTATCGCGATGTCCGGCGGAAATATGCCCGGCCACCTCGAAA
>JBAPSR010000351.1:0-2655 GCA_049281755.1 Binataceae bacterium (SeqCode) | reverse complement strand
TGGTACCGAGGGCGGGACTTGAACCCGCATGTGCTTGCGCACGGAGGATTTTGAGTCCTCTGCGTCTGCCATTTCGCCACCTCGGCATCCCGGCGGTCCCCTTCACTTATACGAGACCTTCAATACTCCGGCAACGGTGGCACGTCGGTTGCTCCCCCTTCTTTCCGTGTCGATCTTCGATGTCCTGATTCGGGACGCGCAGGCGTTTGCGCGACCATATCGCACGCATACGGAGAATTCATGTCTCAATTGGAAGCTACCGTCCCGCTCATTCCGGTTCCCCTGACGATCAAGCCGCCTGCTATTTCTTCTGCGGGATTGAAGCATGCCCTTGGCAATGTGCTGCTCGCGGCGTCATTCTTCGTTGCCGCGCTGCCGAGTGCGAACCAGGCTCCGATCGATCTCGCCAATGCGATCTGGATCATCGGCGCGGTCATCATGGGCGCGTTCTCGCTCGTCCGCCTGCCGCCGAAAACCGCGATGGTGACGATACCCGCGATCGCGGCCTCTGCCGGGATGCTGGTGATACCGTGCCTGATGCGGCCGGTCTCCGCGTCGGTCGGATGGCTCGCGCTCGCGGGAATCGCGCTCGAGATCGTTGGCGTGGCGCTCTCGCAGATCGCGCGAATCTACATGGGGCGGAGCTTCGGAATTCTGCCGGCGAATCGAGGGCTCGTCTCGAAGGGTCCGTTCGCGAGCGTGCGTCATCCGATTTATCTGGGATGGCTTATCCTCACGATCGGATTTGCATTCTCGTATCCGACCGCGCGCAACGTGCTTCTGATTATCGCGTCGTTGCCTTTCCTGGTCTGGCGAATCCAGATGGAAGAAGGGCTGCTCGCGCTCGAGCCCGCTTATCGCGCTTATCAGCACAAGGTCCGATTCCGGCTGTGGCCGGGAGTGATCTGAACGAACCCAAACTGCGGCGCTTCAATCGATCGTTCGCTGGCGTGTTCCGAGCAGATAAATTCCGCCCGCGATCTGCGTCGATAACAGCATCGCGAATATCAGTCCTCCGATCACCGCGATACTAAGTGGCTGTTGAACCTTCGCGCCGGCGCCCAGGCCCAGAGCCAGCGGGAACAATCCGGCCGCGGTCGCCAGCGTGGTCATCAGGATCGGCCGCATCCGGATGCGCGCGGCATCGGCGAGCGCTCGCGTCGGAGCGAGTCCGCGGGCGACTTCGTGCTCGGCGGAATCGAGCAGCAGGATTCCGTTTTTCGCCGTGATGCCGGCGACCATGATGATCCCCATGAACGACGAGATGTTGAGCGTGATCCCGGTAAGGTCGAGGCCGAGGAAGCTGCCCGCCAGCGACGCGACCGCGGCGATAAGGCACGCAATTGCGGGCGCAAGGCGGCCGAACTCCCAGATGAGGATCAGAAACATCGCGACCGTTCCCGCGATCAGCACGATCGCGAGTTGGCTGAACGCCTGCTGCTGCTGCGCGTAGAGGCCGCCGTACTCGAGGGTGACGCCGGGGGCGAGCGGAAACTTCGCAAGCGCGGCGCGCACACGATTCATCGCGGTGCCGAGGTCAACACCCGCCAGGCGCGCGGTGACGTGAACGACGGGACGCAGGCGCTCGCGATTCAGCTCGGTCCTCTCGCCCTTGAAGTCAAATTTCGTGACCGACGACAGCGGAACGCGGCCATTGGACGGCGTCTTGAGCATCACTTCGGACAGCGTGCTGAGGTCGAGATGAAACTGCTCGGGATAACGCACGCGCACGCCGAGTAGCCGATCGCCCATCCGGATATTGGTCGCGACGGTTCCCTGGATAATCGCGTGCAGGGCGGTCTGGATATCGGCGGCCGAAAGTCCGTAGCGCGCGGCCGCGGATTCGTTGACCAGCACCTCCTCCTCGGGGCTGCTCAGGACGACGCCGCTGAATACGTCCACCAGGCCGGGAATGTTGCGCAAATTGTCGGCGACGCGGCGTGCGGTGGCTTCGATCTGATTTTGATCCGCGCCAAAGACTTTCACCTCGACCGGTTGCGGCGTGCCCGACAAGTCGCCGAGCAGATCCTGCAGCATCTGCGAGAATTCGATTTGCACTCCCGGCACGGAACCGAGCACGCGATTGCGGACCGATCTGATCACGTCGTCGATTCCGCGACCACGATTGGCTTTGAGCCGCACCGAGAAATCTCCGGTGTTCGATTCGCTCAACTGGAAGCCGAGTTGCGTGCCGGTGCGGCGCGAGAACGCCGCGACCTCGGGCGTCGCGAGCAGGACTTTCTCGATCTGCCCGAGCATCGCCTGCGTGTCGGCGATAGTGCTCTCGGGCGGGGTGATGTAGTCAAGCACGAACTCGCCCTCGTCGAGCGCGGGCAGATAGTCGGTGCCGACGCTGCCGTACATGATCGCCGCCGCGCCGATCGCGATAGCGGCGATCAGCAGCGACAGGACGGGAAAGCGAAGGACCGGACGCAGGGTGAAGAGGTACGCGTCGCGGACCAGAGCGAACAGACGGCCCGACTCGCGGCTCCTGCGGCGAATCGGCTCAACGATCATTTCGAGCGCGGGCGTGAAGTAGAGCGCCAGCGCGAGTGAGATCGCGAGGCCGGCTGCGAGCGTCGCGGCCAGCGAGCGGAAGAACACGCCGGTCACGCCGCTTACGAATATCAGGGGCGCGAACACGACGATCACCGT
>JBAPSR010000350.1:0-32531 GCA_049281755.1 Binataceae bacterium (SeqCode) | reverse complement strand
GCTTCGCGCTGACCGAAGCCTCGAACTGAAGGAATTCGACCGGCTCAGAGAGAACACCAAGGCACCAGAAAGAAAATCCAGCCGGCCACTAAGGCACGAAGGCACCAAGAAGAAAAAACGGCGGAGCTTTCCCTGAAAGCCCCGCCTCTTCTTTGTGCCTTAGTGGCCGCCTGGTGCCTTGGTGTTTCTTTCTTATTCACCTCATCGCGGGGCTCTTTGCATTCTCCGCGCAAGTGCTAATCTCGTTCCCGAACCTTTTCGGACCATAAGTGGAGGACCGTACTGAGAGCGGGGGTACGACGACGATGACTTGCAGGACAGCGGTTTTGACGGCGCTTAAGCTTGCGATTGCGGGAATTGCGCTGTGTGTAGTGCTCGCTCCGGTGGGAGCGGGCGCGATCGAGGTCAAGAAGGAAATGAACACCGGCGGAGGCGGAGGCGGCGGCGAGGCGGCGCCGGTCGCGGCCGGTCCGTCGATGCACAATCCGCTCACGCCCGCACAGCAGAAGGCGCTGCAGGACGCGGTCGCGTCCGACTCCGATCAGTTCCTCGATCAGGAGAGCGACAAGAAGACCTCCGGTCAGCCGTATATCGATCTCGAACACGCCGCCTTCAGCTACATCCCGACCAACAAGGGCGGCGGTCTCTCCGTCGTCGCAAAATTGACCGGTAGCGAATACAAGCTCGCCAAAAATGGTTCCGGAAAGGGCAGAGCGACCGGCAATAAAAAAGCGCTGGTGTTCAACTACAAGGTTGACGGCACGAAGTTCACAGCCTCGGAGCCGGCCAAATGGGAAGACGTCGCCGCCGCCGCCGGAGCGAAGAAGTAGAGTGATATCAGCATCGACCTCATCAAACGCATTCTTCGAATTTCAGGCATCAAGCAACAAGAGTGGGAAAGTGCATAGCCAAGTGCACAGCTGAAGATACTACCGGCCGTTGGATGCCGGAGCGTGCACAGAATTGAGATTGTGAAACAGAAACTACAAGAAGATCTGAAGACCGCGATGAAGGCCCGCGACACGCGGCGGATGATGGCGATTCGCGGACTGCTCTCGGAAATCTCGCGGGTCGAAAAAGACGTCCGCCGCGAAGCCACCGAGGCCGAGATCGTGCAGCTCGTCAAACGCGAGCGCGCCCGCCGCGAAGAAGCGCTCGGCTTCGCCAAACAGGCGAACCGCGCCGACCTGATCGAGCAGAACGAGACCGAAGCGAAGATCCTCGCCGGCTATCTCCCGCCCGAGCTCCCGCTCGAAGAAGTCAGCGCCGCGGTGAATGAGATCATCGCGGGCGGCGCCACCCAGATGGGCGCCGTGATGAAGGCGCTACGCGACCGCTTCGGCGCCCAACTAGACGGCAAAGTAGCAAGCGACCTCGTCAAGCAAGCCCTCGCCCCGAAATAATCCGGATCCGACCTAATCCCCTTCCCGTACTGGAAGGGGAACCGGCATCTGCGCTGATTAAGGGTGCATTCGCGTAGCGCGGACCTAATTTCCCTCCCCGTACGGGGAGGGTGGCGGCGAAGCCGTCGGGAGAGGTCGGTCTTTTCTCTGAAGTTCGCGACGCGCCGCCGCGCTCACGAGTCGAACGCGGTGCCGCCCCCGATTCCGATCATCATGCTGCAGTCCACCGCGAGCGGGTTCAAGTTGTCACGCACCTTTGCGCCGCACGGCGTCCTCGAGCGCCTGGCGGATGAAGCGCTGGTACGGAACTCCCGCTCTCGCCGCAGAGGCGCGCACGGCCTCGAGCAGTTGGCGAGGCAGGCGCATGTTTACGCGCTCGCTCTTGGGCTGAAACTCGAAGCCCATCGGTCGCATGCCGGAGAGGTCGTATTGGGTCAGGTCGGCCTGGTCGACAAATTCCTCGGCTTCCTTATCGCTTTTGAAGCTTGGCAGTTTCTTTTTCATAGTGTTCCACTTCCTTCTTGTGCATGAAGCGCGCGCTGATCGGCCGGATGAACCGCTTGCCGCGGCGTGCGCGCACAGTGAAGACGACGAAGATCCAGCGGCCGGCTTCGCTCCTCCCAACCGCCTTGAACCGCTCCTCGGACTTCGAGTGCAAAGGGTCAGGCAGCACGGGATTGAACTGCGAAACATCGACTCGATCGCGGCCAGAGAAACGCCATGCTCGCGGCCCTTGAACCGGTTCCCTCGGTCCCAATCAAAGCCTGCTATCTGCATCCGGGTCGCAGCCAACCGGCATACCTCAATATGGACGTTTGTACAGCCATTCGTCAACCGCGTCTCTTCAGTGCCCACCCACTTTAGTGCGGACTTTGGGATCTATCCTTAGCTCGGAGACGATCGCCACCGGCAGAGAACCCTTATACAACCCGACGATCCTTCAAAAGATCGATCAGTAGTTCCCTCCCCGTGCGGGGAGGGTGGCGGCGAAGCCGTCGGGAGAGGTCGGTCCTTTTCTCCGATGGATTCGTTCGCCGTGCGCCGCCGCGCTCACGGGTCGAACGCGGTGCCGCCGCCGATTCCCGCCATCATGCCGCCGTCCACGGCGAGCGCGTGCCCTGTGATGAACGATGCGTCATCAGATGCGAGGAACAGCACTGCCTTCGCAACTTCCTGCGGCTGGCCCATCCGGCCAAGCGGATGCATCTTGTCGAGCATCTTGCGCGCGCCTTCGACCACCGCGAAGTTGTCCATCACCAGCGGCGTTTCGATCACGCCCGGACAGATACAGTTGACGCGCACGCCGAATGGCGCGAACTCGAGCGCCGCGTTGCGCGTCAACCCGACCACGCCGTGCTTGGCGGCGTTGTATGCGGATAGCCCGCTCGATCCGATCAGTCCCGCAACCGACGCCGTGTTGACAATCGCGCCGCGCCCCGCCGCAACCATCACCTTTCCCGCCGCCTGCAGACCCCAGTACACGCCGTCGAGGTCGATACGGATCGTGCGGTGATAGTCCTCGGCGCTGGTGCCCAGAAGCGGAGCGCCGATACCGATTCCCGCGTTGTTGAACATCACGTCGAGACGCCCGTGCTTGTCGGTCGCGGTCTTGACCAGCGCCTCGACCTCTTCGGATTTGCTAACGTCGGTCGCAACGAAGGTCGCGCCGATCTTTTCCGCGACTTTAGCGCCGGCGCTGGTCGGCAAATCTCCGATCACAACCTTGGCCCCTTCTTTCGCGAACAGCTCCGCGGTTGCCTTGCCTATTCCCGACGCTCCCCCGGTGATTACCGCTACGCGGCCCACGAGCCTGCCGTCTGCCATCTCGATTCCTCCCATCGCGCAAGTGAAAATGACTACGCGCTCCTATCGCATGAAACCTCCTTAAGATTCCACCCGCGCGGCGTATGCGCTGCCCCGCGAAATGCGGGCGGCTCGCGCGCCGCCCCTGCGAAAACCGGGAGCCTTCTGCGAAGAGTCGCATTCGATTCGTACGGGCGCGTCGCGACGCGCCCGTCTTTGCATGCCGATCATTTGGTACGGGCAGCGCACAGCCACGTTTGCTCTTCTCTTCCGCGCCTTCCTCCCATGCGAGTTTTTCTTCTACCCATTCTGCTAGTGGTGGCCGACGGCCCGTCGGCTCACGCGAAGCGTCGTCCTCGATGCGCGCGAAGCGCCACTCTAATCAGACCGACCGTCCCCTAACACTCGTTAGGATTTTTGCCAAATTCGTTCGTGCCCGAACCATTCAGCTTTATCGCCGCGCCGCGATGTGTTAGGATCAATCCGGTGGAAGCGTCCTGCCTCCACGTTTCTCTCCTGACCGTGCGCCTGCCCTTTTTATCTGTCCGGGACCTCGAGAGCCGTCGTGGATTGGTCCGAAAATCGATGACCGAAAAAGCGTCGAAATCGAACCCAATCGACGAAATTCGCAGCATAATCAAGGAGTTTATTTTTTAAGCCACTAGAAAAGATACCAAACGAACCCACCGCAAACCGCCCGAAATCAAAAAATCAAAGGCACCACCTTGCCCAGATTTCTGCGCAGCCAACCAACCGGGTCGCCACATCCAGACCGCGTCAATCGTTCCTTGACGCCTCGGCGCTTTTCGCTGTAGCACTTTGGCTGACATATCCAGGACAACTGTCAGAGGTCCCCATCGATGCCCATCGACTTTACGATGCCCCCGCATGTGATCGAATTGCGCGACAAGATTCGCGCGTTCATCAAAGAAGAAATCGAGCCCGCCGAAGCCGAGATGCAGAAAAGCGGCAACTGGCGCGACGGAATTATCGAGCTCAGGAAAAAAGCCCGCCAGCGCAAGCTGTGGCTCCCGCATATGCCGCCCGAGTTTGGCGGACTGGGCCTCGACGCGATGGGGATCGCGATGGTCTCAGCCGAATGCGGCCGCAACCGGCTGGCCGCGTTTATCGTCAACTGCCAGGCGCCCGACGAAGGCAACATGCATACGATGCTGCACTTCGCGACTCCGGCGCAGAAGGAAAAATACCTACGCCCCCTGTGCGAGGGGCGAATCCGCTCGTGCTTTGCGATGACCGAGCCCGAGGTCGCGGGCTCCGACCCGACCCAGATCCAGACCAGTGCGGTGAAGGAGGGCGACCATTGGGTGCTCAACGGGCACAAGTGGTTTATCTCCGGCGCGCACGGCGCCAAGTTCGCGATCGTGATCGCGAAGACCGACCCCGACGCCGATCCGCCGCAGGCGCGCAACTCCGCATTTATCGTCGACCTGCCGAACCCCGGCTTCGAGATCGTGCGCGATATCGACACGATGGCGGGCAAGGGCAATCACTGCGAAATCCGGCTGACCAACTGCATCGTGTCGGCCGATTCGATGCTCGGGCCGCGCGGCCAGGGTCACACGCTCGGGCAGGTGCGTCTGGGCCCGGCGCGGCTGGCGCATTGCATGCGATGGATCGGCAGCGCCGAGGTCGCGCTGGAAATGATGGTCAAGCGCGCGATGGAGCGCAAAGTCCAGGGCGGTTATCTGATCGACAAGCAGGCGATCCAGTTCAAGATTGCCGAATCGACGATGGAGCTTTACCAGTGCAAGCTGATGGTCCTGCACTCGGCGTATCTGATCCAGAACAAGATGCCGTTCAAGCAGGAAGTCTCGATGGCGAAGCATCATGTCGCCAACACGCTCTGGCGCATCTGCGACCGCGCGATCCAGGTGCATGGCGCGCTCGGCTACTCGACCGACACTCCGCTGGAATCGATGCTGCGGCATGCGCGCTCGGCGCGGTTGGTCGATGGCGCCGATGAGGTGCACATGACGCAGATCGCGCGTCACGCGATCGAGGCATTCAAGCACGACGGAACCACGCGCGCGGCCACCGGCGGCGCCGAGTTGCTCTGAGCTTTGCGACCCTCGCCCGCGCGGTGGGCATTGGAGATGGCTGATGGGACATAACGTCGAACCGTTCAAGGTCGCGGTGTCTGATGAGGTGCTGGCCGATTTGCGCGCGCGGCTCGAGCGCACCCGCTTTCCGGATGAAGTGCCTGCCACCGCATGGGAATACGGCTCGAACCTGGCCTACATGCGCGAGGTCGTGGACTACTGGCGCACGCGCTACGACTGGCGCGCGCACGAGGCGCGGATAAATCGCTTCGCGCAATTTCGCGCCGAGGTCGACGGGCTCGGAATCCATTTCATCCATGAGCCGGGCCGCGGACCGAATCCGAAACCGCTGCTGCTCATCCACGGATGGCCGGGCTCGATCTGCGAGTTCATGGATATCATCCCGATGCTCACCGACCCGGCCGCGCACGGCGGCGACCCCAAAGATTCGTTCACGGTTATCGCGCCGTCGCTGCCGGGCTATGGCTTTTCGGATCATCCGCGCGCCCGCGCGATGAATATTCAGGCGATCGCCGAGATTTTTTTCAAGCTGATGACTGAAGTGCTGGGGTTCAAGCGCTTCGCGGTGCAGGGCGGCGATTGGGGCGCCGCGGTGACCTCGCGAATGGGAGAGGTGTACGCGCGGAGCCTGCACGGAATCCACATCAATATGATCGCGATTGGGCCGGCCGAAGGGCGCAGCGCGGTCGAGCTGACCCCTGAGGAAAAAGTTTTCCTCGGCAACATGGAGAAGTTCCGCACCCACGAGACCGGCTACCAGTGGATTCAGGGCACCAAGCCGCAGACTCTCGCCTATGGACTCAACGACTCGCCGGCCGGACTGGCGGCGTGGATCATCGAGAAGTTCCGCACCTGGAGCGATTGCAAGGGCGAAGTCGAATCGCGGTTCAGCAAGGATCAATTGCTGACCAACGTGATGGTTTACTGGATCACGCAGACGATTAATTCATCGACGCGGCTGTACTACGAGGCGCGGCATCATCCGTGGCGGCTCAAGCCCGGCACCAGAATCGAGGCGCCGACGGCGATCGCGGTATTTCCCGGAGAATTGGTTTTGCCGCCGCGGCACTGGGCCGAGCGGGTATACAACGTCCAGCGCTGGACCGAGATGCCGCGCGGAGGACATTTCGCCGCGATGGAAGAGCCGAAGCTCCTCTCCGACGACATCCGGGCGTATTTCAGAGGGCTCGACTAACGCGAGCGCCGAGCGCCAGGTCGTCTGAGCATATGCAACCGTCTGGTTGCATTTTGTCCGAGCGGCCGCTATTGTATGCGCAACCCGGAGGTTGCGCATCAATGAATACCGATAGCATCGTAAAGAAAATTATCCTGCGCGCGCCGCACGAACGCGTGTGGCGTGCGATCAGCGACGCGAGCCAGTTCGGCAGTTGGTTCGGCGTCAAGTTCAACGGCCCCTTCGTCCCGGCAACGCGTCTGACCGGAACGATCGTTCCGACCACCGTGGACCCGGAAATCGCCAGGAGCCAGGCGGCTTACGAAGGTAAGACCTTCGATTTTTCGATTGACCGCGTCGAGCCGATGCGGATTTTTTCCTTCCGATGGCATCCGTACGCTATCGAGCAAGGAGTCGACTACTCGAAAGAGGCCACCACGCTCGTCGAATTCGAGCTTGAACCCGTCACGGGCGGAACGATGCTGACCGTCACCGAGTCGGGCTTCGATCGGATTCCGATCGAGCGGCGCGCCAAGGCGTTTTCAAGCAACGAGCAGGGTTGGACCGCGCAGATGCAGTTGATCGAGAAGTACCTCGCGATGGCTGCCTGAGCCCGCGGCATGCCAGCCGTGCATACCGCGCCCGCGAGACTTAAGAGGAACGCGGCGATCTTCGCCGCACTGGGCGACCAGACCCGCTTGCGTATCGTCGCGCGGCTGTGCGGCGACGGACCTCAATCGATCTCGCACCTGGCCGACGGCGCAGCGGTTTCGCGCCAGGCAATCACGAAACACCTGCACGCCCTCGAAGCCGCCGGACTCGCACAGAGCCTCCCGACGGGGCGCGAGCGTATCTGGGAGCTGCGGACGGAGCGCCTTTCCGAGATACGGCTATATCTGGATCAGATTTCGCAGCATTGGGACGCGGCGCTGGCCCGCCTGCGCGCATTCGTCGAGGCGGACGAGGAATGAAGTTCGAGCTCTATGACGCGATTTATTGCGGCGCGGGTTCTTCGAACTTCACCAGGTCGGCGTAGAGCTTTTCGACTTCGCGGCCGAGCTTTTCGTAGCGCGCGATTAGTTCGTCGGCGTCTTTGCGCGCGAGGTAGAAATCGGGCCGGTTCATTTCTTCGGCGAGCTTCGCGCGTTCGGTTTCCGTCTTTTCGATTTCTTCTTCGATCTGCTTGCGCCGTTTCAACGCGCGATCGCGCCGGCGCTCGGCCTCGCGGATATCTTTCTGAGCGCGATCGTTCCTTGAATGATTGTTGCCCTGCGGATTCTCCGCGCGATGTTTCTCGTTCTTCGCCGCCGGCGCGGAAGCGGCCGCGGCTGATTCGCGCGCTTCCATCTGCGCTTTCTTTTCCAGGTACTGATCGTAGTTGCCCAGATAGCGCGTCGCGTGTCCCTGCCCGACCTCGATCACTTCGGTCGCGAGCTCATTGAGCACAAAGCGGTCGTGGCTGACCAGCAGCACCGTGCCCGGAAACCGGCGCAGCGCTTCGAGCAGGGAGTCCTTGGCGATGATGTCGAGGTTGTTGGTCGGCTCGTCGAGCAGCAGACAGTTGTTGCGCTGCGCCAGCACCTTGGCCAGCGCGAGCCGCGCGCGTTCGCCGCCCGAGAGCACGCCGACGCGTTTTTCCACCTCGTCGCCGGAGAACAGCATCGCGCCGAGCAGCCCGCGCAGTTGCGGCGTCGTCAGCGCTTCGGCGGAATCGCTCAGCTCGCGGAGCACGGTCTTTTCGTAGTTGAGCGACTCGGCCAGATTCTGCGCGAAGTAGCCCAGCGCGGCTTTCTCGCCGACCATACGCTCTCCGGCCGATAGCTCCTCGACCCCCGCCAGGATCTTCATCATCGTGGATTTTCCGGCGCCGTTGGGTCCGACCAGCGCGATCTTCTGCCCGCGCTCGATCACCAGATCGATTCCGTCATAGACCGCAAGCTCGCCGTACTTCTTGACCGCCCCCTTGAGCTCGAAGACCCGCCGCGCGCTGCGCTCGCATGCGGGAAAGACGATTGCGGGCGGCTTCTCGGCGCCGACCGGCGGCTCGAGCCGCTCGACCTTCTCAAGCTGCTTGATTCTGCTTTGCACCAGGCGCGCCTTGCTCGCCTGATAGCGGAAGCGGCTGATGAACTGTTCCATGTGCTCGATTTCGGCGCGCTGATTTTCGTACGCCGCCATCTCGAGCGCGAAGCGCTCTTCGCGCTGCACCAGGTAGCGCGAATAGTTGCCCACGTAGTCGGCGATCTTCCCGCGCGAAACCTCAGCCGTGCGATTGGTCACTTGGTCAAGAAAGTAGCGGTCGTGCGACACCAGGATAATTCCGCCGCCGTAGCCGGCCAGAAAATCCTCGAGCCAGTTGCGCGCCTCGATATCCAGATGATTGGTCGGCTCATCGAGCATCATGAAGTCCGGCGCGTCGAGCAAAAGTTTCGCCAGCGCGATCCGCATCCGGATTCCGCCCGAGAACTCCGCCACGTCGCGGGTCAGGTCCGCCTCGGTGAACCCCAGCCCGAACAGCACCGCGGTCGCGCGCGAATCGGCGCTATAGAAGTCGTGCTGCTCAAGCTCGTGCAGCACCTCGCCATATTCCTCGAGCGCGGAGTCATGCCCCGGCCCCGAATGCTCGCGCGCGAGGACCTGCTCGAGCTCGCGTCCGCGCCGCTCGAGCGCTTGCATCCGCTCCAGCGCCGACAGGGTTTCAGCCAAGACGGTGCGTCCGCCCATCTCGGGCGCGTCTTGCGCCAGGTATCCGACCCGGGTCTTCTGCGGCCGCGCGATTCGCCCGGAATCTGGCGGATAAACCTCCGCGATCATCTTCAAAAGCGTGGATTTTCCGGCCCCGTTGAGGCCGACCAGTCCGACCCGCGCACCGTCGGGCATCGACCAGTTGACCCGGTCGAGAATCCTGCGCGCACCGAAGGCCTTGGTAACGTTGTCAAGCGTAAGCATCGCTGAAACTCTCTATGGTACCAGCGCTGCATAGACGCCGAAAGTTGGACTTTAACACGGGCTCTTTCGCCATGATCACCATTGTGTTAATTAATCCTACACTATGGCTATATCAGGTGCTGGATATCCACTGCCCAGAACCGCGGACGAGTTCGAAAGGCTCTGTCTGCGGCTCCTGCGGCGCCATTGGCAACTCGGACAAATCGAACGGATGCACGATCCCGAGCGCCGCGAGCGCGGGATTCATCTGCTCGAAATCAGCGGCCGGCCGCGGCTTGCGGCGGTCCGATGCGAGCTGCGCGAGGCTCACAGCGCTCTCTCGGCGAATGAAATCAAGGACGCCGCGGAGCGCGCTCTGAGTCTCGGGCTGCCAATCGGCCGCTTCGTGATCGCAACCACCGCGCCGCGCGGCGCGAGCCTGCAGCGCATCTTGTATGACCTCAATCGCGCGCAAAAAGGCTCCGGTCCTGGCGCGATCGAGGTCATCACCTGGGATGATATCCAGGAGCTGCTCGACGAGTATCCTCAAATTCTGACCGAGTTTGGCTCCGCAGCCAAGCGCCAGGCTATCACCCGCGCCGATTCGCTGGTGCGGCTCGACGCCAACGCCGTTGTGGCGGAACCCAACGGCACCCCGCCAGACGCGCTCGAAGCGGAAATCACGGCGGCCGCCGAGTTTATCAATCAGCGCTCATTCCAGATGGCGCGCCTTTCGCTGCTGCGGCTGCGCGAGCAGCGCTGGAACGAGCTTAATCCGGCGCAAAAGTTTCGCGTGCTGACCAACCTGGGTGTCGCGTGGCTGCGCGAGGGCGAAGCCCGCCGGGCCGCGATGCTGTTTATTGCGGCGCGATCGCTGGCGCCCGAGGACGAGCAGGCCTGCACCAACGAGGCTCTCGCCCACGAGCTTTTGGGCGAGCGCGACCGTGCGCACGCATTGGCCGACCGGCTGCGGATGCAGTTCCCTTCCAGCGGCCGCGCGCTGGCGCTGTGGCTCAACAACGCACCGCTGACGATGGACGCGGGCGCGCTCGAGACCAACGTCGCGCCCGAGCTCGGAGCTGATCCTGAAGTCGCGATGGTGATGGCGCGGCGCGCTCTCTCCGGCGCCGACTACTTGCGTGCGGAGCGCTACTCGCGCGCGGCCTCGCAGGCGATGGCCGGGCAGTCCGACCCGTGGCTGATCCTGGGTCAATCGATTCTGCTCGCTGAGCTAAGTGCGGTCGCGCCCGCGCCGGTGCCATCCGAGCCTGCTGAAGGCGCCGATCCGGCCGCGCCGCCGAGTGAAGACTCGCGCGTGCGCGAGGCCGAAGGCTGTTTCACCCAAGCGATCGAGTTCGCGCAGCATGAAGGCTCCGCGCAAAACGAGGTGCAGGGGCTTATCGGCCGCGCGCAGACGCGGATCGCACTTCACGACGCGGAAGGCGCGGGCAAGGATATCGAGCAGGCGCATACCCTCAAGCGCGAGGACGCCAACGGCCTGGTCGAATACGGAATCGTATTGCGCGGGCGCGGCAATCTGAACGAAGCGATCGAGGTGTTCCGCCGCGCGGTTGCGGTCGGCGGACGCGACGACGCCGAGTATGATCTCGCGATCACGCTGCGCGAGCGCGACGAACCCGGCGACCTGCAGGTTGCCGCCGAGATGCTCTCGCACGCGATCGCGCGGCCCGACCTGGTTCCCAAGGGTGATTTTCCGTTCGCGGTTTCCGCGGCTGCCGACGTGCTGGGACGCCTGGAGCGATGGCATGAGGCGGACACGATGCTCGCCGCGCTGCCCGAGGGCGCAATCGCGCCGCTGGTGCTGCTCATCCTGCGCGCGAATCTGCGCCTGGCGCAGGGCAAGTTCGATCAAGCCTCGAAGCTCGCGGATGACGCGCTTGCGGAGCATCAAGCCGACACTTCCTCCGATGACCGGCGCAAGCTCGCCATTTTGTTGCATGACCTTGGCCGCTACCGCGACGCGCTGCCGCTGTGGCAGACGCTCGCGGCTGGAGATCATGCGGGCGACAGCCGCCGCCTGGTCGAATGCGCCTCGCGTCTGGGCCGCGTGGATATCATCACGGCCTGCGCGCGTGGAGGAGCCGCCGAGGCAAGCGCCTCGGGTGCTTCGGATGAATCATCGGAAGCAAGCCTCGAGCACCTGGAGCAATCCGATCCGGAAGCCGCGATCGAAATGATCCAGCAGCATCTGGCGCAGCATCCAGAGGATGCCGTGATGCGGCTGCGACGCTCGATCGCCGCCGACCGCATCGGACGCCACGAACTCGTGATCGCCGATCCGACCGCGATGCCGCCCGCGCGCAGCGTTCCAGTCGCGTTCGGACGCGAAGCGGTGCGCATCATGCGCGAGGGCGGGCGCGCCAGCGAATCGCTGAGCTACGCCTACGAGCTGCTCCGGCGTCATCCGAGCGATATCGAGGCGCATCGCGCCTACCTTGCGGCGCTCGGGCCGATTGGGCCGATGCCGCATATCGCGGATTTCGACACCGCCTCCAACGGCGCGGCGGTCTGCTTTGTCGAGCAGGATACCAACTCCGACAAATGGCTGGTGCTCGAAGACGCAAACGATCCTGACGAATCGATAGACGAATACGGGCCGAACTCGCCGATGGCGAAAGCGCTCAAGGGCAAACGCGTCGGCGACAAGTTCCAGCTTCCCGAGGGCCGCTTCAGCCGCAAGACCGGAGTGGTCAAGCAGATCATCAGCAAGTACGCCTGGCGCTTTTTGGATTGCGCCTCGGGGTGGGCCAAACGTTTTCCCGGAGAGCCGGAAATCAAAATGGAACCCGCCGCGCCCGAGGTGGTTGACTGGGCCGCTCTGCCGGCCGCGCTCGAGACGCTGCTTCCGGCCGCGGCGCGGCGCGAGGATTTGCTCGGCTCGATCGAGCGCGTGTACTTGAACAATCCGATTCCGATTCACGCGATCGCCGAACGGATGGGTGTCAACGATTTACAGACGATGTTCCTGCTGGCGCAGCGTCCGGACGCGTCGGTCAAGTGCTGCCTCGGCACGCCGGCGGAGCTGGAAGAAGCGCTGGGCTTTTTCGATCGCGCCAACGCGATCGTGATCGACCTGACCGCAATTGCGACGCTGTGCATGCTCGGACGGCTCAATCTGCTCGCGACCTGGCCGCGCCAGTTCGTGGTCTCGCAGGCGACGCTCGCCGAGTTGCGCAGGCTGCAGTTCGAAGACACTCTGCTGCGCCTGCCGCCGGGATTCTCGACCTCGCTCAGCTCCAACGGCCACGACAGCAAGCTGCGCGCTGACGTTCAGCTCAAGGCGCTTGCCGACAGTATCCAGTCGGTATGCCGCGTGCGCGACGGCGCCGCGCTGGCGGCGATCGACGCCGATCGGCGCGAGCGGCTGATCAAACTGCTTGGCCGCCACGGCGCCGAGAGCGTGGTCGTGGCCGCGATGCCGGGGCATGTGCTGTGGTCCGACGATCGAATTCTGGCGGCGATGGCGAAGTCGGAATTCGGAGTGCGCAGAGTCTGGACCTCGTCGGCGTTGCAGGCGCGCGTGCGCGCCGGATGCCTGGACGCGGCCGAGCTTGCCACCACCAACACCAAGCTCTCGGGATGGGGCTATTCATTCAGCACCCCGACGATCGACATGATCTTGCGGGCGGGCGCGGTTGCGATGTGGAATCCGGATCAATTTCCGCTGCGCCAGGCGCTGGACCAGTTTGCCAGTCCGTCGATCAGCCTCGCCGATGCGATGCGCCTGGCGGCCGAGTTGATCGTCAGGATTTACAACGACGCGAATCTGCGCGGCGCGCGCCGGACCTTCACCACGCGGCTCATCGATCGGATTGCCAGCCGTCCGCGCGGCCGCGATTCGATTGAGGCGCTGCCGCGCTCGCTGCCGATTCGCTTCGGACTTGATTTGATACGCGCGCGCGAGCTGAGCGACGTCATCCGCGGATGGATGGCGTCGTCGGCGGCGCGAGAGGAGTCAGCGCAGAGCCAGGCTGCCAGTGCAGCCGAGATGCGCGCGAGCGCCTGAGGCGCCCGCGATGCGGCGGGAATATGACGGCCGACTGCTCCCCGCAAGAAGACCGTCATATTCCCGCGTCCGCATCGTTTCCGGACTCTAACAGGTGTAAGATCGGCGTCGAGAAATGAGCAGCGCAGGCCCGAGGGAGAGTTCTACGATGCCGACGATACGCGAAGGCGACCGCATAGTGCTGGTGGACAAACGCCTGTTCCGCGACGACAACACCCGAATCTTCGTCGGCGTGGTCGAGGAAGTTGATGACTACACGATGCGCGCGCGCGGCTTCGGCTATCACGTAAGCCCGTACGAAGTCGCCGGGACCGAGCGCCGCGGCGACGAGCGCGTGCGTCTGCTCTCGCTCTCTTCGGGCGATATCATTTATATCCTGCCGCGCGATCAGGATCTCGAGAAGCTGCAGCTCAAGCGCTCGCCCAAATCCATGAGCCTGACCGACGGCACCTTCGCGATGGACCTGAGCGACTTCCTGCTGCGCGCGTAGCGGCCTTATAGCAAGTTACTATTCGGTCTATTCAATCATGGCACCGCGAATTCGCGGTTGTCATTCGACCACGGCGGAGCGTTGCGAATCGCGTCGAGCACTTGCTCCGGATCGTTGACCACGCTCCAGATTGCGCGATGCCGCTGGTCCATGAAGCGCTCGCGAACCGCGCCCTCGAGCAACTCGATGCACGGACGATAGTAATCGTTGGTATTCACGATCACGATCGGGCCGTTGTACAGTCCCAGCCGCTTCCACGAAATTGCCTCGAATAGTTCTTCGAAGGTGCCGCACCCTCCCGGCAGCGCCACCACCGCATCGACCTCTGCGATCATCAGGCGTTTGCGCTCGTGCATGTCGCGCACCAGGATCAGTTCAGTGAGTCCGCGATGCGCCCATTCGAGTTCGTCCATGAATTGCGGAATCACGCCGATAACGCGGCCGCCTTGCGCCAGCGCGCCCTCGGCGATCGCGCCCATCGAGCCGTGTCTGCCGCCCCCGAAGACCAGCGCAATTCCCGCGCCGGCCAGAATACCGCCCAAGCGCCGGGCATCCTCGTGATACGCGGGGTCGCAGCGGCGGCTCGACGCGCAGTAAACGCACACTCGTTTGATTTCCACTTGCGCGATGTTAGCGGAGCGCTGGCCCCGTAGCTATTCCTTGTCGGCGCTGCTCTTCCACGACGGCATCATCGCATTGGAAGGAATATCGGCGCCGCTCAGTTTTTTTGCTTGTTCGATTCCGGAAATCGGAAGTCCTTTCGTTTCGAGCGCGCCGATCTGCCGCAGAGCCGACGCCTGATCCCAGTAGATGTGCTCGTTGTAGAGCTTGTCGCCGCGAAACTCGACGATCGCCACCGTCGGAACCTCGGCATATTTGCCGGTCGGCTTGATACCCGGCAGCAGAAAATCGATTTCCTTGGTGTGCGTGAAGCAGAATAGCAATTCATCGACGATCCGATCCGGTCCTATCGTCCGCGCGAGCGGCACGACCTTGGTGTCCTCGGGCAGGGTCGGGATGAAGTGGTATTTGTAAAACCGATGCAGCTCGCGGTAGCCGTAGCCGCCGGTCAAGGTTGGAATGTGATTCACGTATGGCTCGGGCGTCATCGTGGCCATCGTCGCGTCGGCGTCGCGAGTGGAGAACTCCAGCTCGCAATGCCTATCCCACAGCGCCGACAGATCAAGACGCGGACCGAGCGTGCGGCGCAGAAATCCGATCGAGCGTGAGCGCGCGAGTTGCGATGCGAACGGATGAAACGACGCGCGCAGGTCGCAGTTAAACCCGTGCTGCGCGTCGCGATAGACGTAAAATTCGGCGGCGTCATGGCCGGCCAGTGCGGCGCGCACCGCCTCGCGCGCGGGCGGCGCAATCGCGCCGTCCTTCTCGCCCCAATGGAACATTATCGGGCATCGAAGCGATCCAGCTTCGTTCGCGCGCTGATCGACACCGCCGCCGTAGTATGAGATCGCCACGTCGATATCTGTCCGCGCAGCGGTCAGATACGCGAGCAGCCCGCCGAAGCAGTAGCCGACCGCGCCAACTTTGCCCACGCATTCCGGCTGCGCGCGCAGCGCCGCAAGGCTGGTCGCGATATCCGTCATCACCAGCTCGAGGTCGAGCTTCTGCCGCACGCTGCGCCCCTTCTGCATCCCCTCCGGCGTGTAATCGAGATCGAGCCCCGGCTCGACGCGCCAGAAGATGTCGGGCGCCAGCGCCACGTAACCCTCGGCGGCCCAGCGCTCGACGGTTGCGCGGATATGAGTGTTGACGCCGAAGATTTCCTGGAACACCAGCAATCCCGGTCCGCTCCCGCCCGGCGGCAGCGCCAGATAGCCGGAAAACCTGCCGCCGTCGTGCGCTTCGATGGTGATCGTCTGTCCGCTCATCGTGATTCCTCCCGCGCGATACTTCCGGCGCCTTCGCCCATACCCAAGGTCTGGCTCTAGCGCATCGATTTCCCTACGTCGAGGGGGGCTGACCGCCTTCGGTGTAAAGGTCATACCGACGCGATGTCGGCAAGCTGGACCCAGGTGCAGCGCTGCAACTGAAATCCATCGTGATGCTACAGAATGTCAATTTTTTGCCATCGATCGCGGCGAAAACCAAATATTTTGCGCAAGCTGTTTCACCAAAGATGGCGATGAGATCGGCGCGGCTTTTGCTCTGGTTGTATCCCAGAACGCGCCCCTTGGGCGGACGATCCAGGTTTGGTCGGCGCGTTGACCTGCACGGCCGGCGTCGTGTTTCCCCTCGGCTACGAATTCGTGCCAGTGCCTCGCGCCGACCATTTCTCTGGCTTCCGCCGGCGCCTTCCACCCCGCGCGGCTCAAGTCCGCCGCGCACCGCGATTGCTTGCCGAGCCGGGCTCGATCTGAAACCTTTACAGAGCTTTGCCTGTGCGCGGCCGCGCGCGCATGCGGATGCCCACGATGGACCGCGCTACTGAACCTCCCGCTGAAGCCCTGGTGGCTGATGCGCTCCATCCGCCGCGTAGGTACCTGCCGCTGCTGTTCGGCCTGCTGATGTCGGCGACGATCTTCGAAGGCTACGACATCACGATTTTCCATTTGTGCACGCCCGATATCATGCGCAGCTTCGCGATGTCCGACGCGTCCATCGGACTGGTCGCCACCATCGTGCGTCTGGGCGGATTGGTTTCGTTCCTGCTGGTCGCGAGCGCGGATCTGTACGGACGCAAGCCGATCGTCGCGCTGTCGGTCTTCTTCTACGCGATTTTTACCTTGATGACCGCGATTTCGCGCGGGATGATCACGTTCACGATCTTTCAAACTGTTGCGCAATTGTTTCTGGCCGCCGAGTTCGGCGTCGCGGTCACGATGATCAGCGAGGAGTTTCCCGACGACGAACGCGGCCGCGCGATTGCGGGCCTGCTCACGGTCGCGTTTCTGGGCGTGGCCGCCGCGGGTGGTCTCTACGGATACGTCGTGCCCTCGCGATGGGGTTGGCGCGGAATGTATTTCATCGGTATCGCGCCGCTGCTGCTGACGATTTTTCTGCGCCGCGGCCTGCGCGAGACGATGCGCTTCCGCGCGCTGACGGCGGCGCGAATCCGCGAGGGGATCGAGCGCGGTCATCTATGGACGAAAATCAGGGAATCGATCCGCGAGATCGCCGGCCCGTACCGCTCGCGTCTCATCGTGGTCGCGATTCTGTGGAACAGTATCGGGTTCATCGGCGGACCGACGATCACCTTCTTCAGCCTTTTTGCGCGGCGCGAGCACCACTGGTCAGCCGGGCAGGTCGGGGTCGCAGTCATCGCGGCCTACCTGATGGGCAGCGTCGGCAGCCTGCTCGCGGGATGGGCGATCGATCGGATCGGGCGGCGGATCACCACCAGCTTCTTCTACGTCTGCGCCGGGTTGGCGATGGGCGCGTTGTTCCATTCGTCGAGCTTCCGCGGCCTGATGCTCGGGTTTATCGCGACGATGTTCACGTATCAGGCGGCGCGCACCGCGACCAGCGCGCTGTCGGCCGAGCTGTTTCCCACCGAGATTCGCGCGGCAGGATATTCGCTGACGGTGCAGGTGTTCGGACAATTCGGCTGGGCGTTGTCGCCGGTGATCGTGGGGCTGTTGGCCGACCCGATGGGCGGGCTTGGCAACGCGGCGGCGATTTTCGCGGTCGGACCGCTTATCGGAGTGATCGTGGTGATGGGCTGGATTCCGGAAACCCGCGGGATGACGCTCGAGGAGGTCTCACCGTCGGCTGCCACGTGAGCGGCGCTTGGGCGCGGCGACGATGTCGCTGCCGGGCACCAGCTCGAGCGCCGCGAGCCAGGCATCCGCGCCGCTGTCGGAGGGGGCGCGCCAGTCGCCGCGCGGAGAGAGCGAGCCGCCCGATCCGACCTTGGGCGCGTTCGGGATACATGAGCGCTTGAACTGGCTCTGCGCGAAAAACCGGGTCAGAAAGATCTTCAAGTAAGACTTTATCTTTCCGATCGGGTACTGGTTGCGCGCGTTCTCCGGCACCGCGGGCCAGCGCCCCAGCGCGCGGTCGCGCCACGCCGAGTACGCCAGGAACGCGATCTTGGGCGGCGCGTAGCCGAAGCGCAGCGTGTAGTACAGATTGAAGTCCTGCAACTCGTACGGCCCGATGATCGCCTCGGTCCGCTGCTCCGGATCGCCGTCGGACGAGCGCCCCGGCACCAGCTCCGGACTTATCGGAGTCGAAAGAATTTCGAGCAGGGTCGCGCCCGCGTCGGGACCGAGCCGTCCGGTCTCGGCCACCCATCGCACCACGTACTGCATCAGCGTCTTGGGCACGCTCGCGTTGACCGCGTAGTGCGACATATGGTCGCCGACGCCATAAGTGCACCATCCGAGCGCGAGCTCGCTTAAGTCTCCGGTGCCGACCACCAGCGCCGAGTTGAGATTGGCGAGCCGGAACAGATGGCTGGTGCGCTCGCCGGCCTGCACGTTCTCGAAGGTGACGTCGAAAATCTGCAGTCCCTTGGCGAACGGATGCCCGATATCCGAGAGCATCTGCTGCGCGCTCGGCCGGATGTCGATCTCGCCGGCGGTGCATCCTAGCGCCGCCATCAGGGCGCGCGCCTGCGCCAGCGTGCGCGCGCCGGTCGCAAAACCCGGCATCGTGTAGGCAAGGATATTGCGCCGCGGAAGGCGCAGCCGGTCCATCGCTTGCGCGCACACCAGCAGCGCGTGGGTCGAATCGAGTCCGCCGGAAACGCCGATCACTACGCGCTCGATTCCCGCGTAGCGCAGCCGGTTGGCAAGTCCCTGGACCTGGATTTCGTAAACCTCGGCGCAGCGCTTGTCGCGGCCGGCGGGATCCGCAGGCACGTAAGGAAAGCGTTCGTAGCCGCGCTCGAGCAGCATCCGCTGGCGGCGCGGAATTTCCAGCGAGAATCCGACCGAGCGAAAACCCGCCGCGCGCTCGACTCGCGCACAATCGCCAAAGCTGGTTTGGCGCATCCGCTCCTGCGTCAGGCGCTCCAGATCGATCTCGGCCGAGACCAGTTGCGGCGTGTCGCTGAAGCGCTGCGACTCGGCCAGCGTGGTGCCGTTCTCGCAGATAATCGCGTGCCCGTCCCACGCCAGGTCGGTGGTCGATTCGCCGGGTCCGGCAGCCGAGTAGAGATATGCGCCGACGCATCGCGCGGATTGGCTCGCGACGAGATCGCGGCGGTAGTCCGCCTTGCTGACCGTGATGTTGGACGCGGAGAGGTTCAGCATCACGGTCGCACCCGCGAGCGCCGCATGCGCCGACGGCGCGATCGGCGTCCACAGGTCCTCGCAGATCTCCGCGTGCATCACGAGCCACGGCTGCTCTTCGCAGCGCAGCAGAATCCGCGTGCCGAACGGAACTCCGGCCGCACCGGCAAGATCGATTTCGGTGCTGAGTGCGGAGGCCGCAGGCGCGAATTGCCGGAGCTCGTAAAACTCGCGGTAGTTGGGCGGATAGGTTTTGGGAATCGCGGCCAGGATGCGTCCGCGAGAAACCGCGACCGCGCAGTTGAACAGCGAATTGTCCGCCCGCACCGGCATCCCGACGATCGCGACCAGGTTCAGCGTGCGCGAGGCGTCCAGGATCGTGCGCAGGGCATCCTCGGCCGCGTCGAGTACCGCGCGCTGCTGGAACAGATCATCGCAGCTATAGGCGGTGAGTCCGAGTTCCGGGAACAACACGGCCATCGCGCGCCGCTCGGCGCCTTCGCGCATCAGCGCGATCGTCTGGGCGGCATTGAACGCCGGATCGGCAACGCGCACCGCCGGAATTCCGACCGCGACGCGCACGAAATCATGGTTGTAGAAGTTAAAGAAGTTGTCGCCCGCTTTCACGCCGCATCCTTTTTCCCTGACCGGCTTTTTCCACGAATGCTGACGAAAGCGGACAGAGGACTTTGCGTATATTAGACACAACCAAGCACTCGTGTCATCCGGGTTCCTTGCATAACCGACAGCGCCGCTTTATTCCCTCGCCCGCTCCAAATAGTCGCTATCAATCGGAATGCGCAGCGATGAACTGGAGCATCATCGCGCGCAGCTCGCCGCCGTGCGGGCCGAGCAGAATTTCGGTGCCGTGTGCGTCGCCGGAAAATATGTGGATCGCTTTCGGCGCGCGCGCATCTTTGTACAAAATCGCCGACGATCCCGCCACGAAAGGATCGTCCGCCGATTCGACGAACAGCATCGGCGCCTTCACCTTCGCGATCGCGTCGCTCACGTCCAATCCCTGGAACTCGATCGGGGTCGATAGCAGGATGAGTCCCGCGAACCGCTCGCGCGAGGCGACCACGATCGCGGCCTGGGAACCCATGCTCGCTCCGGCGATGAAAATCCGCGTGGTTCGCGGCCGCATGAAGTCAACCGCCGCCTGCAGATCCGCCGGCGCATCGGGAACGTGGGCCAGGCCTTCCGATTCGGGGAATCCGCTGAAATCGAAGGTGAGAGCCTGGTAGCCGTGCGCCGCCAGATACATCGCGAAGTCGGTCCATCCGGTTTGATTGCCGTTAAATTGATGCGCCAGAATGACGCCGGTTGCGCCGCTGCCGTAGAGATGCCCGCGCAGGACGTTGCCGTCGGCGCTTTTGAACTCGACGGCGGTGCCGCCCAGATTCTGCTGAGGCTCCGAAGGCGCGCGCGTCTGACTGCATCCCACGATCAGAGTCGCCATCGCCAGCAGGATTGCGATACGGATCAAATTGAGAGCTCGCGGCGGATTGCGGCGACGATTTCGGCGGGCGGCGATGCGACTTCGATTCGCAGTGCATCCGCGGGCATTTCCAAGTCGGCGAACTGGCTAGCGAGCAATTCAGCCGGCATGAAATGGCCGCGACGCGCCGCGATTCTACGCGCGATAAGCTCGCGCGAGCCGTCGAGCCATACGAACCTGACCCGCGCGGGATCGGCGCTCAGCATTTCGCGGTAGGAACGCTTGAGGGCGGAGCACGCTACGATCGCGTTTTGTCCGCGAGCCAGATATTCCTCGATCATCGCGCGAATCGCCGCGAGCCAGGGGCGCCGATCAGCGTCGGTCAGCGCGACGCCCGAATTCATCTTGTCGCGATTTGCCCCGGGATGCAGGTCGTCGCCATCGCGAAAATTCCATCCGAGTTCGCTCGCCAGCATCCGCCCGACCGTGGTTTTTCCGGCGCCTGACACGCCCATCAAGATGACGACCATCGGCCTCGCCAGATGACTATTGCTGGGGCGACGCGGGCGGGAAGCTCACTGCGGTTCCCCCGCATTCCCAGTAACCCTGTTGGTTGCCGGGTTCGTAAACGGCGCTGGTCTGGCCGCCCGCAATGACGAACCATGCGTGCGTTCCGACAATTGCGCCTACGCGATCTCCATATTGGCGGTAGGCGGCCAGCCGCATGCTGTCGCCGGGGACCGCCTGCGAGTTGCCCTTGGGGTCTTTAAGACAGTTGCCCTGAACCGCGCCGAGGGTGGTGAAATTCGGATGGCCCGGAACCTCGGCGGTGTTGGAGACAATGATCTTTTTGGATGCGGCGGTCATCGCGGCGTTATCGGCGCGAAAGTCGGCGGTGTCGCTCCGCAGCGTTCCGCACGCAGAGATCGCGCAAAGACAAAGAATAAGCAGCGCATGTTTTATCAAGTCGATTCTCCTCGCAATGGTCATCTCATCGCAGCGACAGCATATCAAATTCGTCGAACCGCGCCGCGCGGGCAGTGCTGCACAGTGAACCTATATCAAGTACGATGTCGCCGATGCGCGTATCCAGCATCAGGGCCATAGATAACGCGGCGGAGGAGTGAAGGGGCGAGGGGAGGTGTGCGGTGGATCTAATCGACGGACTGGGAACGCTTCAGCAGGCGATCGTGGTGATCGTATTCTTTGCCGGAGTCACGATCCTGGGATTGTATATCGTAAGGCGCCTGGTGCCGGCGCATATCCTGAACGAAGATCACGAGGTCGCGGGCTACACGTTCGGCGTAGTCGGCGCCTTCTATGGCGTGGTGCTGGCTTTCGTGATTGTGGCGGCGTGGCAGCGCTTCGAGCGCGCCGATGACAAGGCGCAGGCCGAGGCGCTTGCGCTGTCCAACCTCTACAGCCTGTCGAAAGGCTTTCCGCAGCCAATGCGCGCCAACCTGGGGCGCGCGGCTGGCGACTACGCCAAACAGGTCGTGAATCATGAATGGGATGAGATGGCGACGTTCGAGTTCGAGCACACGCTCGACGGCGAGGGGCAGCTATGGCAGGTGCTGCTGAGTTACAATCCACAAAACAATCTCGAGACCGACGTGCTGGCGAAATGCCTCGATGAAATGGATGCGCTGAGCGACGCGCGCCAGCTTCGCTACGTCTATTACAAAGAGGACCTGCCGTCGGTGGTATGGCTGGTGATCTACGCCGGATGCATCATCACGATCGCCTTCTCATATTTCTGCGGCTCCCGGCGCTTCTGGCCTCAGGCGATGATGAGTGGCACCTTCGCGCTGCTCATCGGGCTCACGATCATGGCGATCGCGGAACTCGCTAATCCGTACCAGGGTGCGGTGACGGTCACCAACGCGCCATTCAAGTTCGTGCTCAAAATCATAGACGACGACGCGGCGCGGCTGCCGTCCACTGCATACGCACCCGCTGCTTCTTCGGCCACGCGCGGCACGCAATAGCCCTTCAAACGAGCGCGATTCGTCAGCGGCCAGACGGACGATTGTTCCGCGCGAGCAGCCGCTCGCGAGTCGCCTTGTCGGTTGCCGCGTCGGCGACAGTCCACGCCATCGAGAGCGCTCCGTCGAATACGGCGCGGTCCGCGTCGGCGCTGATGCAGTGCGCGGTGAATTCCGGTTGATGATTGATCGCGGGCAGGGAGTTGATGCCGATCATCGGATGAATCGACGGCAGCGCGCGCGATACGTTGCCCATGTCGGTCGAGCCCGCCGCCCGGTCCATTCCGGGCAGGTTCAGAAACGTGCGGCCCGCCTGCTCGGCGTTGCGCTGGTAGATCGTAGCCAGACCGTGATCGTGAACCATCTCGGCGTAGGGTTTTCCGCCTCCGCGAATCTCGAGCTTCGCGCCGGTGGCGAGCGCTCCGGCCTCGAAGCAGTTGGTCACGCGCATCCTGATACGTTCCAATTCGGCCAGGTTCTTGGCGCGAACCATGTAGCGAGCGCTGGTATGAGCGGGCACGATGTTTGGCGCCTCGCCGCCGTGGGTGATGATGCCGTGGACGCGATCGTTGTGGCCGATGTGCTGGCGCAAAAGACCGATCGAGGTCTGCGCGATCGTCAACGCGTCGGCGGCGTTGATGCCGGCCTCGGGGAAGGCCGATGCGTGGGCTTCTTTGCCGGTGTAGTGAACGTCGAAAGTCGCGATCGCGATAATCGGCGGCTCCGCCATGTCCATCGGCGACGGATGCGTCATCATCGCGGCGTGAACCCCGTCGAAGGCGCCGCGTTCCAGCAGCAGGATTTTTCCGCTCGAATCGCCAATCTCTTCGGCCGGTGTGCCGATCACGCTAATTGTCAGTCCCAGATCGTCCGCGATCCGTGCCGCCGCCGTTCCAGCTCCAGCAGCCATCGCGGCGATAATGTTGTGTCCGCAGGCATGTCCGATTCCGGGCAGGCAATCGTACTCGGCGCAGATCGCGATGTGCAGCGGACCCGAGCCGGCGCGAGCGATGAACGCGGTCGGCATCCCGCAGACTCCGGCCTCGACCGCGAACCCCGCGTCGGTCAGATATTCGCACATCCAGCGCGCGGATTTTTCCTCCTCGAAACCAAGTTCTGGATGCGCGTGAATCCGATGGCTCAAATCCACCAGCTTGCCGCGGGATTGCTCGACTCGTTCGCGCGCTGCGCCCTTCGCATCCATCGTGTCACCTCTCGCTTGCGCTGAGACTAGCCTCTCGGCCGCGGCGTCATCAATCGAGCCGCGCAGTTGCAGAATGAAACGGTCGAGGCTACGCTCTTTCATTCGAGGCGCGCGATGAATCGCAAATTCCAGTTCGAGGCGGAAATCTACCAGACGCTCAGTTGCCTGCCGATGGCGGCGCGGCGCAAGCTCGACGCGGTCGGAGTCAAGATCGGGCGCGTGCAGTGGGCCAAGCTGAGCCGCGCCGAGCGCCTGAAAATCTGCGACGCAACGGCGGATTCGCCGGGCGAGATCGCGGCGCTCAGGCGGTTTATCGACCAGACCGTGCTCAATCGGGCCGGCAGCCGTCCCGCCGAGCTGTCCGACGACGCGCGCAAATCGGCCCGGCCGTCCGCGGAACTGCCTGCGCAATTGGCCGCTCACGCCGAAGCGCTCGGTGCGCCGCTTACCCAGTCCGCATGGAGCGCCCTCGATGACGACGAACGCTACGTGCTGGTGAAGCTGGGCGGCGGAGAAAAGCCCAAGCATAATCTGCACGCCGCGCTGATCGAGCTGCTCGGCGCAAACGCTCGCTGACCGCGAAGAAAATTTCGGAGGAAAATATGGATAGCATTCGCTTTGACGAGGTGGAGAAGCTGCGCGCGAAGATCAGCCCGGAGTTCGGACCGTGGAGCAAGCCGATCGAGGTCACGCAGCAGAAGATCAATCAGTTCGCCGACGTGACTGGCGACCATCAGTGGATTCATATCGACGTCGAGCGATGCAAGCGCGAGAGTCCGTTCGGCGGACCGGTCGCGCACGGCTTCCTGACGCTGAGCCTCTTGCCCGCCGTCGAGATCGATACCGGATGGACGGTTACCGGCCAGCGCAACGTGGTGAATTACGGCGCCAACAAGCTGCGCTTCGTCTCGCCGGTTCCCGCCGGCGCCAAGGTCCACGCGCGCAACCGGATTATCGCGGTCGAGCCGCGTCCGCAGGGAACCCAGGTCACGCAGGAGACGGTGATTCACGTGGTCGGCAACGACAAGCCGGCGCTCATCTACGAGGGAATTTTTCTCTACGTCAAATAGGCGGGCGACAAAATCGCAAAGCCGCCGGAGGCACTTGTGGCAGAGGTGAGCAAGCGTCCGGTCGCGGTCGTTACCGGAGTCGGTCCCGGCCTTGGCGCCGCGCTTGCGCGCCGCTTCGCGCAGGGTTACGCGGTCGCGATCAACGCTCGCCGCGCGGACTATCTGCGCACGCTCAAAGCTGAGATTCAAACCTCGGGCGGCGCTACCGTGTTCGAAGCTCCGGCCGATATCGGTGATCGTGCGCAGGTCGAGGCCGCGTTCAAGCTGATTCGCGAACAGCTTGGCGCTCCCGACGTGCTGCTGTACAACGCCGGGTCGGGGAAATGGGGCAACGTGCTCGAAGTTTCGCCGGAAGATTTTGAAGCGACCTGGCGGGTCAACGTTTACGGCGCGTTTCTCGCCTCGCGCGAGGTGGTGCCCGCGATGCTTGCGCGCGGCCGCGGCGTGATCCTGTTTACCGGAGCGACTGCGGGCGTGAAGGCCGGCGCGAAGTCCGCCGCGTTCGGGCCGGCGAAATTCGCGATGCGCGGGCTGGCGCAATCGATGGCGCGCGATCTCGGCCCCAAGGGAATTCATGTTGCGTGGATCAACGTCGACGGCGTCATCGACATCCCCGGCCGCACCATTCCGGGTCTCAAGCCCGAAGACTTGCTCGAACCCGCCGCGATCGCCGAGACCTACTGGCATCTGGCGCATCAGCATCCAAGCGCATGGACAACGGAGCTCGAGGTCCGCCCGTTCAAAGAAAAATTCTGATATTTGCCTGGTTACCCAGCGGCAAAGCTACCACTGGAAACTCGCAGGCGCCGCGATTCATACTAGGGCCACGATGGCGGAGCAGACCGATCTTACGGCCGAGTACGGCGCCGTTCGCGACGAGGAGCAACTCGATTGGGATGCGTTGGCCGCGTATCTGCGCGGACGAATTCCCGACGCGGCGGCTGCGATGCGCGTGCTGCAGTTTCGCGGCGGCTCGTCGAATCTGACCTACCTGCTCGAATTCGGGGAGCATCAGTGGGTCGTGCGGCGTCCGCCATTCGGCCCGTTGCCCGTCGGCGGCCACGATATGGCGCGCGAGTTCCGCGTGCTCTCGCGTCTGTGGCAGGCGTTCGCGCCCGCGCCGCGCGCGTGGCTCTTCTGCGACGACGCCTCGATTATCGGCGCGCCGTTTTTCGTGATGGAGCGCAGGCGCGGAATCGTGTTCAAGAATCGCCAACCGGTTCCCGCCGAGCTCGGCGACGACCCCGAGACCTTTCGCAAAATCTCCGAGGGCTTTATCGACACGCTGGCCGATCTGCACCGGGTTGATTACGCGGCGATTGGACTTCAAGACCTCGGCAGGCCCGAAGGATTTCTCAAACGCCAGATCGTCGGATGGATGAAGCGCTGGGAGGCGGCCAAGACTCGCGAAGTCCCGCTGATGGAAAAGCTCGGCGCATGGTTTCTCGATCACATGCCGCCCGCGCAGCCGCCGACGCTGCTGCATAACGATTTCTACCTGCACAACCTGATGCTCGACGCGCATGCGCCCGGCCGCGTCGCCGGGGTCTTCGACTGGGAGATGTCCACGCTGGGCGATCCGATGATCGATCTCGGGATCGCGCTCGGCTACTGGCGCGAGCGCTCGGACGTTGAGCTGCTGGCGATCGCCGAGATCGAGCCGCACACGCTCAAACGCGGATTCCTGGGGCGCGATGAGCTGGCGAATCGCTACGCGCGGCGGACGGGCCGCGACCTCAGCGATCTTCCATTTTACTGGGCGTGGGCGCATTGGAAGAGCGCGACCGTCGGCGAACAGATTTACGTCCGCTATGTCAGAGGACAAACCACAGACCCGCGCTTCGCCGTGATGGGCCGGGGCTCGCCGGCGCTGGCCGCGGCGGCAGCGCGAATTCTCGCGCCGCTCGGATTCAAAGCCTGACGGAACGATCGTGCCAATCGCACAGGAAATTGTCGGCCAAGTCGAAACCTTTTATCGCGCCTATATCGACGCCTTCAATCGCGAAGATATCGATAGCTACGCCGATTCGTTCGCGCCCGGCTATGCGCTGATCCACGGCGGCAAAATCACCACGTACGCGACCGAGGCGGCGCTCCAGCAGTACAGCGCTCAGGCCTTTATCGATCTGAAGTCGCGCGGATGGGCGCGCTCGGCGGTCGATCTTCTCAAGGTCTGGCCGCTCGGCGGCGAGCAGGCGATGATTCTCGCCGAGGTGACGCGCTACCGCGGCGACGAATCGGTGCTGCTGCATGCGCGGGTCAGCTATATCGTGATTCGCACGGCGAAGGGATGGAAAATCGCGGCGATGATTCCGATTGCGGAGCCGTTCCCCGGTCCCGGCGATCTCCCGCGTTGAAGCAGCGCAGGAACTTCAGACTCCAGAGGTTCAAGCATGGATTACAAATCGATTCTGTATCGCGCCGATGGACGCGTCGCCACGATCCTGCTCAATCGGCCGCATCGGATGAACGCGATCGACGGCGCGATGCCGCGCGAGATTGCCGACGCCGTGCGCCGCGCCAACGCCGACAACGACGTGCATGTGATTATCGTAACCGGCGCCGGAGCGGGATTTTGCGCGGGCTACGATCTGATCGATTACGCCGAGCGTCCCGGCGCTCAGGCGGGCTCGCAACTGGGCTCAGGCGAAGCGGCACAGCCGTGGGATCCGATGGCGGATTTCTACGGTATGAATCAGAACACGCAGGACTTCATGAGCCTGTGGCGCTCGTACAAGCCGACTATCGCGAAAATCAACGGCCCCGCCGTTGCGGGAGGCAGCGATATTGCGCTGTGCTGCGATATCGTCGTGATGGCTGACGAGGCGCGAATCGGATATCCGCCCGCGCGCGTGTGGGGATGTCCCACCACCGCGATGTGGCTGTACCGCCTCGGCGCGGAGAAAGCCAAGCGGATGCTCCTGACCGGCGATCTGATTTTCGGTCCCGAAGCGGCGAAGCTGGGCCTGTGTCTCGAATCGGTGCCGCGCGCGCAGCTCGACGCGCGGGTCGATGAGCTCGCAAATCGGATGGCGGGAGTGCCGCGCAATCAACTGATGATGCAGAAGCTGATGATCAACCAGGCGTTCGACAACATGGGCCTGGCGAACACGCAGATGTTCGCCACGATCTTCGACGGAATCACGCGCCACAGCCCCGAAGGCGTATGGTTCAAGCAGCGCGCCGAAGAGGCTGGCTTCAAACAGGCGGTGAAAGAGCGCGACAGCGGCGACCCGATCGCGCCCGGCCGCAGCAAACCATTCGGACGCGCCTGAACGATCGATCGAGGCGGGCCTCGCGATCTGAACCTAGCGTCCCGCTTATTACTGCGAGGCGCTTTGCTGTTGCTCGACGGGCTGGACGCGTTCGCCGTCGCGCGCGGACTGGCCGACGTTCAGCGCCACGACCGCGTCGGCGTCGATGCCGGTGGCGACTTCGACCGCGATACCGTTGTCGTAGCCGAGCTTCACTTCGGTCAGATGGAGTACGTTGTTCTTCACGACCGGCACGAACACCTTGCCGTTGCGGAACACCAGCGCTTCGTCGGGGACCAGCGGTGCGCCGGCCGGAATTGACACGACGAATTCCGCGTTGCCGTACATTCCCGGATACAGCGCTTCATCGGTGTTGGGCAGATCGACTTCCACCAGCATCGTGCGCGAGTCAGGCGAGAGCGCCTCTGGATGGCGGGTGATGGTGCCGGTGAACTTTCGCTGCGGAAATTCGTTGACCGTGATCGAGGCGCTATCGCCGTTGCGGATGAACAGCGCGACATTTTGCGCAACGTAAGTGTACACGCGCAGCGGTTTCATCCGCGCGACGTGCACGATCGCGTCGGCGAGGCTGGTCGAGCTGGTCGCCTCGGGAATCAGGTGGCCGGGATCGACGTCGCGCTCGGTCACGATTCCGTCAAACGGCGCGGTCACGCGCTCGTAGCCTTGCAGCGCGACCGATTGCGCCAAAGTCGCTTTCGCCTGCTGCATCGTGGCGCGCGATTGGTCTGCCATCTCCTGCGAGATCACGGCCTCGCGGACCAGAACCTGGTTGCGATCGTCGGTGACTTTGGCGATTCGATACGCGGCTTGCGCGTTGCGGACCTGCTGATCGGTTTCCGGCGACTGGATCGTGGCGATCAGCTCGCCGGTGTGGATGCGATCGCCCTTGTCGACCCGCAGCGATTTTATGTAGCCGGGAACCTTGGCGTAGATCTCCGTCTCGTCGAAGCCGCGCGTGGTCGCGGGCAGCTTGACGTCGCGGGTTGCGGGCATCCGGCCGACTTTCGCGACCAGCACGTGCGGTCCGATCTCGGCCTGCTGCGCCAACTCGTTGGTCTGGCGGCCGACCCATAGTTCTCGGGCGAGCACGAGCCCCGCGGTGGCGATCACCACGAACGCGATCGCACCGATCCATCCGGCGACAAAGAATTTGCCGGAGGCTTTGGCCGTGTACTGCCTGGGATCGTCTTCCATCTGATGCTATCGCTCACGCGCCGGGCAGCGTGAGCTCCTCGATCTCCGCGTCGCGCTGATGCTTGCCCATCATGTTGCGGCTGAATATCGAATAGACCGCCGGCACCACGAACAGGGTCGAGAGCGTCGCTACGAAAAGGCCGCCGATCACGGCGCGTCCAAGCGGAGCGTTCTGCTCCGAGCCCGAACCGAGACTCAGCGCCATCGGGAGCATGCCCAGGATCATCGCGAGCGCGGTCATGATGATCGGGCGAAAGCGGATTCGCCCGGCCTCGATCGCCGCGGCGACCGGACCGTAGCCGTCTTCGCGCAGCTCGTTGGCGAAGGTGATGAGCAGGTTGCCGTTGGCGACGCCGACGCCGACCGCCATGATCGCGCCCATCATCGACTCGACGTTGATCGTCGTGCCCGTCAGCACCAGTATCCAGAGCACGCCCGCGAGCGCGCCCGGCACTGCCATCATAATGATGAACGGTTCGAGCCACGACTGGAAATTCGCGACCATCAGCAGGTACACCAGAATAATCGCGAGAATCAGCCCTTCGCCAAGCGTGACGAACGACGCGCTCATCGCCTGGCTCTGGCCGCGAATCACGACCTGGGTGCCCGCGGGCATCTTGCCCAATTGGGCGATTTGTTTTTGCACCGCCTTGGTGACGGCGCCGAGATCGCGCCCGGATACGTTGCAATCGACGTCGATCACGCGCTGCACGGTGTAGTGCGCGACCACGGCGGGATCCCAGGTATGGCTGATAGTTGCGAGGTTGCCGAGCAACTGCGGTTGCGCGGGCGCGGCGCCGTCGACCGCCGGCATCGCGGCGGCGGTTGCGCTGTCGACCGACGTCCCGGGCGAGCTGAGCGGAATATTCTGCAGCGCGGCGACCGAGTCGAACAGATGCTCCCGCGCTTGCGAGATGACGTTGTAGTTAACTCCGGTGATCGGGTCGAGCCAGAAGTTTGGCTGCAAGAGCTGCGCGCCCGAGAGCATCGAGAGCACGCTCGAAGTGACCTGCTGCTGCGTGATGCCGAACTGCAGCGCCTTGGTGCGATCGACCTTGACCTGCAGGCTCGGATAGTCGAGCGGCTCGGCGATGCGCATATCGACCACGCCGGGAATTCGCGCCATCCGGTTTTTGAGCTTGAGCGCGATATCGTAATCGGCTTGCAGGTTGTTGCCGTTGATCTGGGCATCGATCGCGGCGGGCAGACCGAAGGTCAGCACCTGGCTGACGATATCTGCGGCCTGGAAATAGGCGGTCACCTGCGGATACTGCGCCGCCAGTGCGTCGCGAATCCGCTGCTCGTACATCGCGGTCGCCTGATGCTTGGGCTTGAGCTGGATCAGCACGTCGGCATCCTGCGGACCGATGCTGTCGGTCTGATAGAAGGCGAGGTCGTAGGAAATCGGCAAGCCGATATTGTCGCTGATGCTCTCGAGCTCGTCTGCCGGAATGATGGTGCGAATGGTCCGGTCGATTTGATCAACCAGATACTCGGTGTGCTCGACCCGGGTGCCGGTGGGGGCGCGCAGATGCAGCCGCATCATGCCGGCGTCGACGGTCGGAAAGAAATCCTCGCCGACGATCGGCAGCAGCCCGAGCGAAAGCAGGATCAAAATCGCGACGCAGGCGAGCGCAAGGCCGCGCCGTCCGATGAAGATCGCCAGCCAGATCCGATAGCGCTCCTTCACCCGCTCGAATCCGCGATCGAATGCACGCACGAAGTTAGCCGCGCGGCTATGCCCGAGATGTTCCTCGTTCTTGTCGGGGAGCAGGTACCGCGCCATCGAGGGCACCAGGGTCCGCGACAGCAGGTACGACGTGAGCATCGCGAATACCACCGCGAGCGCCAGCGGAGTGAACAGGAACTTCGCGACCCCGGTCAGCAGCACGACCGGAAAAAACACGATGCAGATCGAAAGCGTGCCGACGAAGGTCGGAGTCGCGATCTGCGAGGCGCCGTCGAGAATCGCGACCAGCAGCGGTTTGTCGAGCGCGTGGTTGCGATGGATATTTTCGATTTCGACCGTGGCGTCGTCCACCAGCATGCCGACCGCGAGCGCGATTCCGCCGAGCGTCATGGTGTTGATCGTCTGGCCGCAGAGCTTGAGCGCGATGATCGAAGTGAGAATCGACAGCGGGATCGACGTGATGACGATCAGCATGCTGCGCGGCGATCCGAGGAACAGCAGCACCATCAGCGCGACCAGCGCGGCGGCAATCACGGCTTCCTGTACGACGTCCCACAGGGCAGCGCGCACGAACTGCGATTGATCGAAAGTGAGCGAGACGTTCAGTCCCTTGGGCGCGGTGGCCCGGATCAGCGGAATCTTGGCCTTGACCGCGTCAACCACCGTCAGCGTCGAAGCGTCGGCGTGCTTGATCACCATCAGGTAGGTCGCCTGCTGGCCGTCGACGCGCACCACGTTGGTCTGCGGCTGATGCGTATCGGTCACCGGCGCGACGTCGCCCAGGAACACCGGGGAGCCGCCCACGTACTTGAGCGGCAGCCGGTCGAAATCCTTGACCTTGGCAACGCTCATGTTGAGATCGATGTTGTACTGATAGTTGCCGATTTTTTCGGCGCCCGACGGGATGACTACGTTGGTCGTCGCCAGCGCGTTGCCGAGGTCGAACGCGGACATTCCGTTGGCGTAAAGCGAAGTCGGATCGAGATTGACGATGACCGAGCGCTGCACGCCGCCCAGCGGCGCCGGCGACGAGAAGCCGGGAATGGTGAAGAGCTGGATGCGGATGAAGTTGAGCCCGTAATCGAAAAGTCTGCTGGTCGAAAGCGTGTCGCTATAGATGTTCATCTGCGCGACCGGAACGTTGGTCGCGTTGTATGAGATGATCTGCGGCGGTTCGGTGCCGCGCGGAAGATTCGACAGGATCGACTCCGAGACCGAGTCCATCTGCGCGATCGCCGCGCCGAGATCGGTGCCGGGCTGGAAATATACTTTCAGGATCCCAAGCCCGTTGATCGATTCCGACTCGATATGCTCGATGCCGTTGACGGTGGTCGAGTAAGCGCGCTCGCTGATAAACACCATCCGCCGCTCGACATCGAAGGCCGACAGCCCCGGGTAGTTCCAGACCACCATCACGACCGGCAGGTTGATCGCGGGAAAGATATCGACGTTCATCAGCTCGAACGACAGCGTTCCGAGCACCAGCATCAGCAGCGCCATCACCGCAACCGAGAGAGGACGGCGCAGGGCAAGACGGACAATCCACATAGGCGACAGGCGACATGCGGAGC
>JBAPSR010000349.1:0-4007 GCA_049281755.1 Binataceae bacterium (SeqCode) | reverse complement strand
GCGCTGATGGGCGCAGAGGACGGCCGCCGCAAGCAATCTGTCGTATGCGTCACCTGCGCCAACAAAGGCTGGCGACCCCCAGGCTTCGGCGGCCTCTACTCCATCCGCCCGCACTAGCAGCGGGCGCGAAATCTTTAAGTCCCTCTCCCTACAGAATTGGGAGAGGGTGGCGCGCGCTGCGCGCGACGGGTGAGGGACCTTCAGTGAGACTCTCGGGTCGCCTCCACCCCTACTCTTAGGTCACCAGCAGCATCCGGACGCGCAGAGCTTGCACTCAATTCGGCGAGGTCAGTTACTAACGGATGATTGATTCGATATCGCAGGAACTGGCGCCGGGGCCGCCGCGACATTGCTGTTGATCGCCGGGATCGCATTTGAGGCACTAGCGGACTCATTTGTCGTCAACCGGGCAGTTGAAGATTCCACTGCTGGTGCTGGCAAAGCGGCTTGGGCAGCGAGCGGATCGAGATGAGCGGTTACCATCGTCTGGTTATGGTAGAACATCGCTCCATCCAGTCCATCGACTCCGAGCCCAATCAATCCCGTGAAGAAGATATCGGAAATTAAATATCCCCACTCGACGTGCGAGGCATCGGTCACGTCTGTCGGTGAATAGCCTACCTTGCTGATATGAATATCCAAATCATCGTCCCGGTTAACCTTCATTGCATAGGGCGTCGTCCCGGATCGACCATCATTCGTCGTGACCTGGGCGCCGGCAGGATCGCTCGCGATCATAATTTCCTCGTGAGTTCCTTGAAAAAGCGTCGCGCAGGAACCACATAAAATTGCTGCGCTCAGAGATATCGCGGTCGTGATCGCACGAGCCGATCTACTGCTTGTTTTCACCTACGCTATTCCCCCGATTTCAAGTTGATCGCCACCCAAATAGTCTGCTGGGTCTGAATGAGCAATCTTTAGCTTTCTTTTGAATATAGTGCAAATAGTCGCTACGACTAGCAGTTTTATCTCTGAGACCACCGGATATACAGGAACGCGCCCAATATTCGCCGGCTCAAAGACGCTTCTTCAAACTGAGTCCATGCTCTGAACACCTGCACGGGTATTCCCAGCACGGTGCAATCACTAACATCGGTGATCGCTTGCTCAGGGTCGCTGCCGCTGTGAGGAGCGTTCAATGACCAACGAGTCTCGAAATGATCCGGAATTTCTGTCGGTCCCTCACCCGCGCGTCACGGCGATTGCTGAAACGAGCAATCGCCGCGCCGCTTGCCCTCTCCCAATCCGGGAGAGGGACAACTCGGTGCCGCGCGGGTTCAGTCGACTCGGGCGTGCTCTGCTTGTTCGGCGCGGGCGCGTTCGGCGGCGGCTATTTCGTAGCGGGTCTTGCCGGGACCGGTTTCGGGCAGGAAATACATCGTGACAATCGGGAGCAACTGAAACACCAGGAACGAGAGCATCACGGCACGCAGTCCGATGTGCGCGGCGAGCGCTCCGCCCAGAAACGGCGACACGAACGCGCCGAAGTATCCGATCGCCCACACGAATCCGATCGCGGCGCCGGCGCGGACCGGCGTCATCCCGGGCAGCTCCATCAACAGCGTCGTGATCGCAGCGAGCGATCCGGCCGAGCCGATTCCGACCAGCACCAGCGAGAGCCGAATCCATGTCGGATCGGGAATCATGATCGCGCCAGCGCATCCGACCAGCGTCGTAATCGCGACCGGCCAGGTGAACGGCTTGCGCAGCCCGGTTAAGCCTGTCCCGATTCCGCCGATCGCCGCGGCGAACATCCCGGTCAGCGGCAGCACCTGGGTCATCAGCGACGCCTGCGACATCGTCATGTCGCGAAACACGCGGAAGTATTGCGGCAGGAACGCGGTGTAGATCTGGAACACCCACATCCCGCCAAACAGCCCGCCCGCGACCAGCAGCACGTCGCGCATCTTTGCGACTTCCGCCAGTGCGGAGCCGCGCTCCACCGTCGATTCGGCCGATTCCGCGGGCGGCTCGACGAGCGCGGTGCGCCGCTCGCGGCCGAAGAGCGTGCATAGAAGCGCGACGCCCGCCGACCCGATGCCGTACCAGAGCAGCACCGAGCGCCACGATGATCCGACCGCGATGAACAGGGCAGGAGTGAAGCGGAAAACGGCGGTCAGCCCGACGTATCCGAAGGCGAAGTTGATCATGTTGATGTAGGGCCATTCGCCTTCGCCGAACCATTGCATCGTGAGCGTGCCCGGCGGCGCGATCACGATTCCGTAGCCGATACCCTCGATCACGCGGCACGCGAGCAGCGCCGCGAAGTTCGGAACGTAGCCGCTCAGGATCTGTCCGCCCGCCATCAGCCACATCCCGATGATCATCGCGCGCGCCGCGCCGACGCGCTCCGACACCACGGCGCCCAGCAGCGAGAAGATGCCGATGCATAGCGCGATAATCGAGATGATCAATCCCGCGCTGCTGAGCGAGATGCCGAGGCCGCTCTTGATCTCCTCGAGGATCGGCGCGGGCGCGAGCCAGGTCAGCGACTGCGCAATCAGCAGAAGCAGCAACAGGACTTCGATAACCCATCGGTAGGGCGAAAGTTTATGTGGCGCGCTCATCAGTGCTGAGGATATAACCCGCATAACCCAAGCCGCGCCAACGAAAAGTGTCTGAATAAGTTACAGCTTGCGGTCGCCCGAGGCCCAGCGCAGATAGCCGAGCAGGCCGATCACGTCGACGGCCGCGATCAGATAGAAGACCGCGGCGAATGAGCCCGACGCTTGCACGATAAAGCCGGCGACGGCGACGCCGATTATTCCGGGTATCGCCGCGATCGTGTTCGAGATGCCCATCAGCACGCCCGCGTAGGTCGGGCCAACGTCGAGATGATTGACGCCATAGGCAGCCAGCCCGAGTCCGTTGGCTGCCGCCGAAATTGTGATGAGCGCGATCGCGGCGGCGGGCGAGCGCGCAGCCGGCAGCGCCAGCAGCGGGAGCGCGCCGATCCCGAAGGCGCAGGATTGCATCAGCTTGCGCGTAGCGCCGACGCTGGTTCCCCGCAGCAGCATCGCGTCGGCGATCCATCCCCCGGAGTTCACCACGACGAAGCTCGCGATCCACGGGACGATCGAGTAAATCCCGACCCGCGCAACCGCCACCCCGAAAGTGTGATGCAGATAGGTCGGAAGCCAGAGCAGCAGGATGTTGAAACCGAAGTTGCTGCAGAAATGCGCCAGCACGATCGCCCATACCGCCTTCTCGCGCATGATCTTCGCCCAGGGCACGCGGCCAGCGCGCGCCTCGGCATTGCGCGACGACGTAATAGCGGCAATCTCGGCGGAAGAGATGTGCCGCGAGTCTTCCGGACGGTCCGCGGCGGCGAGCATCCATGCCAATACCCACACCAATCCGAGCGCGCCCGAAATATAGAACAGCGCAGGCCATCCGAACGCGGCAATTATCATTGGACTCGCGAGCAACGCGAGCACCGTGCCCAGATACATCCCGCTGAAGTTGAGCGAGAGCGAGCGCGCGCGCTCCGACACGAGCATCCAGCGCGCGGTCAGAGAGTGAATCGCAGGAAAGTTGACGCCTTCGCCAAGGCCCAGGACCACGCGAATCGCGAACAATACCGCAAAGGAGATCGCCGCGGCCTGCGGAGTCAAAAGCGTGGCGAGCGACCAGATGGCAACGCCCGCGCCCAGCACGCGGCGTCCGCCGAATCGATCCGACATCCATCCGCCGATGAGCTGAGTGCAGAAGTATCCCCAAAAAAATGCGGACAGAATCAGTCCCTGCGCGCCGGCGGCGTAATCGAAGCGGCGCGCGAGCGGAATGATCGCGACCGAGATGCTGACGCGATCGACGTAGCACAGCATTGTCGCCAGAAAATACAGCGCGACGATTATGTAACGGCGCGGAATTCGCGAGGGCGTGATCGAGGGCGCGGACGATTCGGGCTGCGGTCGCATTGAGATCGGGATCGATGCGACCGCAGCTTAGCCGCCTCGAGCGCATCGCGCCAACGAGCCGCGCCGCGTGAGCGCACGGATCTCGAA
>JBAPSR010000348.1:0-16727 GCA_049281755.1 Binataceae bacterium (SeqCode) | reverse complement strand
AATCTCTGCTGCTACGATCGCGATCTTCACTACCTGATCAGTAAAACATCACGAGCCATCGCGCGCCAGAGAATCATTGGTAAGGCGGCCGTGATGCCGCCGTCGACGACGGGCGGGACGCCCGCCCCACTGATTTCTAGATGATGTGGGTCAAGATTTGCGGGACTTTGAGGTGAACGCTGCTATGCGGTCGCGCATGTCAGGGCCTACTCCGGCGCTGCGAAAGACTTCGTGGGCGAGGCCCGCTTCGAGCGGGAGCGCGTCGGTCTCGATTTGCAGACGCTTGTTCGCGCGATGACTGTGCCAGGAGTTGGCGAGGATCATCTTCGCGAGCGCGGCGAGCTCGCGATCGAATGCGTCGTCGGCGACGCAAAAATTCGCAAGGCCGATCGCAAGCGCCTCGGCGCCCGGATAGGTGCGGCACGTGAACATCATCTCGCGCGCCTTCGCGGGCCCGACGCGGCGCGGCAGCCGCTGGCTCATCCCCCACGCAGGAGTGAGCGCCCATCGCGCGTGCGTGTCGGCGAACTTCGCGGACTCTGCGGCGAAAATGATATCGCCGGCCAGCGCGAGTTCGAGCGCTCCGGTGTAGCAATGCCCATACACCGCCGAGATTACCGGTTGCGGCAGATTCGCCAGGCGCTCGATCGTGTCGGCCTGAAAGTTCGGGCGCGGCGGCCGCTCGCCAGCCGCGATATCAGCAAGATCGTGGCCCGCCGAAAAACATTTGCCTGCGCCGCGCACGACCACCAGCCCGACGCGGTCGGTCTCGCCCGCGATCGCATCGACATGCTCGCGCAGCTCTACGAACATCGGCACGTTTAGCGAGTTGAGTTTCTCGGGGCGGTTGAGCGTGAGCGTTGCGAGCCCGTCTTTGTCTTCACGGAGCACGAGTCCTGCCATGGCGATTCCCTCCAGCGGAAAACCCGACTCTACCTGAGCATCGGAAACCGCGTCGAGGGTCGCCGCACGCGCCGCGTCTGCGCTATAGATGCAGATTGAGGAATATATCGATGACAGCCCCGCACTATGGCGACGTATCGATCGCCGTGAATGAAACCGACCATGTCGCGCTCGCCGAGATTCATCGGCCGCCGCACAACTTTTTCGATCATCAGTTGATCAAGGATCTCGCCGACGCGTTCGAAGCGCTCGACACCGACGCCGGATGCCGCGCGATCATGCTCGCGGCGGAGGGCAAATCGTTTTGCGCCGGCGCGGATTTCAGCAAACGTCAGGCGCCCGCGGCCGGCGCCGCGCCCGCGACCGGAAATCCGCTTTACTCGGAAGCGGTGCGGCTCTTTCGATGCAAGAAGCCAATCGTCGCGGCGATTCAGGGCGCCGCGATCGGCGGCGGCTTCGGCCTTGCGATGGCCGCCGATTTTCGCGTCGTGACCGCCGACGCGCGCTTCGCGGCGAACTTCGTCAAGCTCGGAATCCATCCGGGCTTCGCCCTGACCTACACGCTGCCGCGGATTATCGGGATCCAGAAAGCCAACCTGATGTTCTATACCGGGCGCAGGATCACCGGCGAACAGGCGCTCGCGTGGGGACTCGCCGATTCGCTGGTCGCGCCGGAGAAGCTGCGCGAGACCGCTCGCGCGCTCGCCGTCGAGATCGCGGAGAATGCGCCGCTCGCGATCATTTCGACGCGCGCGACGATGTGCGCGGGTCTCGCCGACGCGGTCAAGGCGCAGACCGATATCGAATTCCGCGAGCAGAACTGGCTGATGCGCACCGAGGACCATCGCGAAGGCGTCAAGGCGGTATCCGAGCGTCGTCCCGGCCGCTTCCAGAACCGTTGAGCGCACGTCGAGACCAAGGGCGTCTTCGTCGCTGCTGTCGCTGATAATGTGTCATTCCCGCGCGTGGCTGCCGCGCGAGGAATCCCGGTTCTTCATTGGTGGGGCGGGCGTCCCGGCCGCCCACCAATGTTGTTCGCGATCGCAAGCGAACCGCCGCAATTCGCCAGTGGACCGCGGAGCGGCCGGGATTCCTCGCGCACGGCAGCCACGCGCGCGGGAATGACAGCGTGGAGCTTCGGAGCACTGCGGAAAATGCATGACGGGTCGAAGACCTGTAGACCTATTCGACTCAACCACCAACGCGATGTCCGGCTCAATTGTACGGCGCATTTACTCCCGCTAGGATTGCATCATTCCATTAAGGGAGGTGCGTTTGATGATCCTCGTGAACCAGGAACTTGCGCTCGAATTGCCCGAAACGCATCTGCCGTCTCGCGGCCGCTAACCCTTTCGCGTCATTCGAAGATCGGCTGAGCGTTTCGCGCGTGCCCCGCTGCGTTCGTGGAACGCGGTTTCGCATCGCTGCGAGATCGTTCCGCGCAAAAGAAACGTCCGATCATTACGAATGGTGCAAGGCAAATGACCAATCCTTTTCTGAAATTGAAAGACCGCGAAGCGTGGGGACCCGGTTCGTTCGAGATGGCGCTGCCGCTGGTCGAGGCAGTCGGAATCACCGCCGGGATGCGCGTGCTCGAAGTCGGCGGAGGCTCGGGGCAAATCGCCGTGACGCTGGCGAAGCATTGGAACGTGAGCGTCTTCACGCTCGAGCCGTGGTTCGGCGGCGAACAGATCCAGGCGAGGGCGAAGGCCGCGGGCGTTTTCGACCGGGTGATCGCGCTCAAGAATCGGGCGCAGAATCTGCGCTTCGCCGACGCGACGTTCGACGCCGTTATCAGCATTGGATCATTCGAGATGATCGCCGAGGATCGCGCCGCCGCGCTCGCGCAGATGGTGCGAGTTGCGAAGCCCGGTGCGCGAGTCGGAATCGCGGAGCCGATGTGCCTGCCCGCTCCGATTCCCGAGGCCGTCCGCGAGCTCGATCGCGTACGGTTCCCCGACGGGCGGGGATTCGAGTTTCACTTTCGTTCGGTAGATTGGAATGCGGAGCTGTTCGAGCACTCTGGCCTCAACGTTATCGAGCGCCGGTATTTCTCCGAAGCCGCCAAATGGTGGCGCGAGTATAGCGAACGCGTTTCTGAAGCCGAGCGCGCGCTGATCCAAGCCGACAGCGGCGGATGGGCGACTCTCGGAATCGTGGTCGGCGAAAAGCGAGGCTGAAGAAGAAACTCGCGGCGAGTCCCGCCGCGAGTTTCCTTAGTTCAGAATCGTGCGTTCCGTGCGCGGGCCTGTCGCAGGCTTTTCCGGCGCGGGTGCGCCGGGCGCAGCGGCGGCTTGCGCGGCGTCGCCATTGACCAGCGCGGCGGCCAGGACTTCATCGACGGTGTCGACGAAGATCATTTGCAGCTCGCCGCGGACCTCGGCGGGGATGTCCTCGAGGTCGCGCTCGTTGCGCCGCGGCAGAATGATCGTCTTGATTCCCGCGCGGCGCGCGGCGAGCACTTTTTCCTTGACTCCGCCGACCGGCATCACTTTGCCGCGCAGCGTGATCTCGCCGGTCATCGCAACTTCCGCCCTGATCGGGCGGCCGCTCAGAAGCGACGCGAGCGCAGCCGCCAGCGTCACCCCGGCGGAAGGACCGTCCTTTGGGATCGCGCCGGCGGGAACGTGAATATGGATGTCCGACTTTTCGAAAAAGTCCGCAGGAATTCCAAGGCGCTCGGCCCGCGAGCGCACGTATGACATCGCGGCTTGCGCCGATTCCTTCATCACGTCGCCGAGCGACCCGGTCAGCATCAGGCCTTTCTGCCCCGCCATCCGGGTGGCCTCGATAAACATGATCTCGCCGCCATTGGGCGTCCATGCGAGGCCCGTAGCGACGCCAGTTTCATTGGTGCGTTCGGCGACCTCGGAGAAAAACCGCGGCAGCCCGAGATAGCGCGAGACATCTTCCGCCGTGACCTGCGTGGGCATCGCACCGCCTTCGGAAGTGGCGCGCGCGATTTTGCGGCATACGCGGGCGATCTCGCGCTCGAGGTTGCGCAGCCCCGACTCGCGGGTGTAGCTGCGGATGATCTCGGCGATCGCGCCGGCGGTGAACTCGATCTTCGAGTCGCCGAGTCCGTTTTCTTCGAGCTGCTTGCGAATCAGATGGCGTTCGGCGATTTGCAGCTTCTCTTCCTCGGTGTAACCCGGCAGCTCGAGCACTTCCATCCGATCGCGCAGCGCGGGCGGGATCGGATCGAGCATATTGGCCGTGGTCAGGAACAGCACCTTCGAGAGATCGAATGGCACGTCGAGATAATGATCGGAGAACGAATTGTTCTGCTCGGGGTCGAGAACCTCGAGCAGCGCCGAGGCGGGATCGCCCCGGAAATCCATCCCGAGCTTGTCGACCTCGTCAAGAATGAAGAGCGGGTTGTTCGAGCCGGCGTTGCGCAGCCCCTGGATGATCCTGCCGGGCAGCGAGCCGATATACGTCCGGCGATGGCCGCGAATTTCGGCTTCGTCGCGGATACCGCCGAGCGACAGGCGCACGAACTTGCGCCCGAGCGCGCGCGCGATCGACTTGCCGAGCGAAGTTTTGCCGGTTCCCGGCGGGCCGACGAAGCACAGGATGGGGCCCTTGGTGTCTTTCTTGAGCTTGCGCACCGCGAGGAATTCGAGGATGCGCTCCTTGATTTTGTCGAGGTCGTAGTGATCCTCGTCAAGCACCTTGCGCGCGTTGGCGATATCGAGATTGTCCTCGGTCGATACGCTCCACGGCAGGCTCACCAGCCAATCGATATACGTGCGGACGACGGTATGCTCCGCCGACTCGGGCGGGATCATGCGCAGGCGTTCGAGCTCCTTGTCGGCGGCCTTGCGCGCCTCGGGAGGCATCTTGGCCTCCTCGATTTTCTTTTCCAGCTCGTCGATCTCGCTGGTGCGCGCGTCGCCTTCGCCGAGCTCCTTCTGGATCGCCTTGAGCTGCTGGCGCAGGTAGTACTCGCGTTGATTCTTGTTGAGCTCGGTCTGGACCTGCGACTGGATCTTGTGGCCGAGTTCGAGCAGCTCGATTTCGCGGCTTAAGATCGCGATCAGCTTTTCCAGCCGCGCGCGCACGTCAACCGTGCCAAGCAAATCCTGCGATTCCTCGACCGCGATCTTCAGGTACGAGGCGACCATGTCGGCCAGCCGTCCCGGCTCGCGCACCTTCATCGCCTGCACCTGCAGCTCGTCGGGCAGGTACGGCACCAGAGAAACGAACTTCGAGAACTGGCTCACCAGATGCGCGTGCAGCGCTTCGATTTCCTTGTCCGGCGCCGATTGATCGATCACGCGGGTCGCGCGTGCGATAAAGTACGGCTCGGCCTGGATGAAGTCGGTCAGCTCGATCCGCGCGATTCCCTGCACCAGCACCCGAACGCTCTGGTCCGGGTAGCGCAGCATCTTGAGGATTTGCACCGCGGTGCCGTATTGGAACAGCCCGTCGGCGTGAGGAGATTCCTCTTCGGGATTTTTCTGCGCGGCCAGAGCGATAATCTTTTGCGTCTGTCCGACGTCTTCGATCAACTTGAGCGAAGACGCGCGCGAGACCAGAAACGGATGAATCTGGTTAGGAAAGATTACGATACCGCGCAGCGGCAGTACCGGGAGCACATCGGGGATCTCGACCTTGCTGAGATCTTCCTCGATATCGAAACCTTTTTCCCCTTTGGGTTTATCCGCCATAGGACGATTGAAACCTCATTCGAAGGGGGGCACCGCCGCCCGTCACTTCCACCCAATCCACATTTTACCGTAGTATAAGGGTGCCGGGCAGACAAGGTAATCTCCCTTTGTTTGAAGGTAACCACGGTTTATTCCGGCGCCACTGGCGAGGTGATCTTGTCCAAATCCCGGTTCGAAAAGTTGTTCAGCCCCGACGAAGCGAATCATCTCATTCCGCGGCTCGAGATCATCATGCGCGACTTGCAGTTGATGGCGAATTTCGTCCGCACGCGGATCAATGAGCTGGCGGCCGAGGATCCCGATCTTCTCAACCATTCGCTGCCCGAGATCGTCGAGCTCCATCCCGACCTCGACGCGCCGAGCACGCGGATGGCGCAGGCGGTCGAGCAGATCGAGGAGCTCGGATGCTTTCTCAAGGACATCGATCAGGGCCTGGTCGATTTCCCGTTCGACAACGGTGAAGAGGTGGTTTTCCTGTGCTGGCAGTTCGGCGAGCAGAGCGTGATCGCGTGGCATCCGGTGGAAGGCGGCTTCGAGGGGCGCCGTCCGTTGCCGGGCGCGCCCAAACCGTGGCTCAACTAATTCTGTAGCAAAGTCTCGATGCTCCGCGCGGCGAAATGCGCGGGCGGAAATATCAATCATGATTGCACTGTTCGTTTATCTTGTCGCGATCGCATGCTGGCTCGGCGGAATTGTGTTCTTTTCGTTCTTCACAGCACCGGTGATCTTCACCCAGCTCCCGATCGCGGAGGCCGGCAAGGTCGTCCACACGATCTTCCCGCGCTACTACGCGCTCGGCTATATCGCGGGAACGATCGCGCTGGCCCTGGCGATCTACTTCACGGCGGTTCGCGATTCGCGGCTATGGTGGAGCTTAAGCGTCGCGGCGCTTGTGCTCGCGCTCGGGCTCACGTTTTATGCGGGCGCCGTAGTCCGTCCGCGAGTGGACGCGATCCGCGGCGTCTCCGAAGAACAGAACCCCGACCCTGTGCGCAAGGCGGAGTTCGATCATCTGCATCATCTGTCGGTCTATTTGAACGGCGCCGTCCTGCTGCTCAATCTTGCCGCGCTCGCAGCGACCGCAGAGGCGCTGACTCGCCGTGGCTGACCCGCGCTTCAAGGCTATCGTCCTGGACTTGTTCGATACGCTGGTGACGTGGAATCCCGCGCTGCTGCCGATGGTGAATTGGCACGGGCGCGAGTTTCGCAGCACCACGCCGATATTGTTTCCGATTCTGGAAGATTCCCTCGGTGCGCGCTTCGACCGCGAGGCGTTCATGGACGCGCACAGCAAAGTATACGAGGAGATTTTCGCCGCACGCTCGCGCGACGAGGTCGAAATCTCGTGCCTCGATCGCTTCAGGCGCACGCTCGCGCGAATCGGCGTCGAGCCTGCTCTGGCAGCCCCCCTGGCCGAACGACTGCGCCGCACGCACATGGCACGCGTGCGCGAAGTCACCGCCGCGCCCGCCGCGCGGCAAGAGGCGGTGCGCCGGCTGCACAAGCATTACCGGCTCGGCCTGCTTTCGAACTTCGACGACGCCGCGACCGGCCACGAGATCATGCATGACACCGGAATCCGCGAGCTGTTCGACGTGGTGGTGATTTCGGCCGAGCTGGGCTTTCGCAAACCTCATCGAGATATCTTCCGCCATACGCTCGACGCGCTCCGGCTCACGCCCGGCGAGATTTTGTTCGTCGGCGACACGCCGCACGAAGACGTGCTCGGAGCCAAGCGGATGGGAATCCACGTCGCGTGGATCAACAAGCATGGCAAACCGTTTCCAGAAGGAATCGGCGTGCCCGAGATCGAAATCGGCGACCTGACCGAGCTACCGGAGCGCCTCGGATGCTGACGCGGGGCGCGCAGCGCCGCTGAAATCGCGATGCCGGCAAAAGATCGCAAAGCCTCATTCGAGTCGATCGAGCGCGCGCCGTTCGCCGCGATGCTCGCGCTGCGAATCGAATCGGTAGAGGACGGCGTGGCGGTCGCGCGGATGCCGTTTCGTCCGGCGATACTGAACCCCGGTGGACCATCGGCGCCGGTTCACGGCGGCGCGATCGCGACGCTCGCCGATTTCGCCGCGTGCGCGGCGGTGTGGACGCTCGAGCAAACGGTGCGCAGCGCGACCGTCGCGATGTCGATAAACTTCACCGGACCCGCGATCCAGAGCGATCTGATCGCGCGCGCGACAGTCAAACGCGCGGGCAAGCGTATCGCCAGTATCGCGGTCGAGATTCGCGACCGCGCCGGCGCGCTAATCGCCGACGCGCTGGTGACGTACAAGATTAGTTAGAGTGGCAATGCCGGCTTCGACAATTATTGAAGGAATCCGCCGCGCGGGCGCGCCCTATGGACTCAATCTCGTCGCAACCGCCGCGGTCGAGCGCTATGACGCCGCGGTCACCGAACCGTATCGCGCGCACGCGATCGCCCCGGACGCGCGCACGATCATCGTGGTAGCCAACGGCGGCGGCGAATTGTGGGCCGCGCTGAAACGCCACGCGGACGCCAATCCCGGATGGTGGCAGCGCGCAAACCCGCTCGACGACTTCACGCGCGAGATAGTCGAGCGCGAAATCGCACCCGCCGTGCGCGCCGTCGCCGCAAACGTGCGCGTCATCTATCCGTTCATGAACAAAACTGCGACGCTGAACTTTATCGAGCTGGGAAAAGCCGCCGGTCTCGCCGGACCGAGCATCCTTGGCGTCGTGGTACATCCGGTGTACGGACCCTGGATCGCGTTTCGCGCGGCGATTTTGATCGATCAGGCTATCGACTCGCCAGGCGCTGCCGTAGCGTTCGATCCCTGTCCGTCATGCACCGTGCGCAGTTGTATTCCCGCCTGCCCGGTCGGCGCGGTCGCGTTTCCCGTTGGATGGGACATCCCCAAGTGCCTGGCGCATCGCGTCGAGGAGGAACCCGATTGCGCGCCCCGATGCCACGCGCGCGCGGGATGCGTGCTCGGCCCCGAGCATCGCTATCCCAACGACGAACTCGCCTACCATCAAGCGCGCGCCCTGCGCGCAATGCGCCCGTGGTACGAGAAAAACGTCAAGCGGAAATAACTTAAACACCAAGGCACCAAGGGGCACCAAGACACAAAGATGAGAGGTTTTGATCCAATCCCGGAGGCCGTTGATCGGATTGCGAGTGAGGTAATCGATGCCGCGTTCGCAGTCCATAAAGCGCTTGGCCCGGGCTTGTTGGAGTCGGTTTACGAAACCTGTCTATGTCTGGAGTTGGCCGCGCGCGAAATAAAATATCGCACCCAGGTTATGCTACCAATCGACTACAAAGGCGTGCGGATGGAATCCGGACTCCGGCTCGATCTGGTAGTCGCGGACTCAGTGATAGTGGAACTAAAGGCAGTCGAAAAGATGCTACCCGTATTTGAAGCCCAACTTCTAACGTACCTACGGCTAGCCCGACTGCGGCTGGGCTTGCTGATCAACTTCAACACCCCTCTGCTTAAGACAGAAATCAAGCGAATCGTGCTCTGAGCACGATTCGCTTTTGTGCCTTAGTGTCTTTGGCTGCCTTGGTGTCTTGGTGTTTTTTTCTTATCTTAACTTGCGGGCGACTTCTTTCGCGAAGTAGGTGAGGATCATGTCCGCGCCGGCGCGGCGGATGCTGGTCAGTACTTCCATTGTCGCGCGCTCTTCGTCGATCCAGCCGTTGATTCCCGCCGCCTTGATCATCGAATACTCGCCCGAGACGTTGTACGCGGCGACCGGCACGTTGAATTCCTGCTTCACGCGCCAAATCAGATCGAGATACGGCAGCGCCGGCTTGACCATCACGATATCGGCGCCCTCTTCGAGATCGAGCGCGACCTCGCGCAGCGCCTCGTCGCCGTTGGGCGGATCCATCTGGTACGAACGGCGATCGCCGAACTGCGGCGCCGAATCGGCCGCATCGCGAAACGGGCCATAGAAAGCCGACGCGAACTTCGCCGAGTACGCCATTATCGCGACGTGCGCGAATCCGTTTTCGTCCAACGCGCGGCGAATCGCGCCGACGCGCCCGTCCATCATGTCCGACGGCGCGACGATATCGGCGCCCGCGCGCGCGTGCGAAAGCGCCTCGCGGATGAGCAGCTCGAGGGTCGCGTCGTTATCGACGTCGCCGCCTTTGACCACGCCGCAATGCCCATGATCGGTGTACTCGCACATGCATACGTCGGTGATAACCACGAGCTCGGGGACGCGTTCCTTGATTTCGCGAATCGCGCGCTGCACCTCGCCGTCGTCGTTCCACGCCTCGCTGCCCTGCCCGTCCTTGTGCTCTGGGATGCCGAACAGGATCAGCGCCGGAACGCCGGCCGCGTGAAGCTCGCGCGCCTCGATGACGACATTGTCCACCGACATCTGCGCGACTCCCGGCATCGAAGGAACGGGCCGCTTGAGCCCGCGGCCGGGGCATACGAACAGCGGCTGGATCAGATTGTCGGCCGAAAGCCGCGTCTCACGCATCATCCTGCGCAGCGTTTCGGTGCGCCGCAGGCGCCTTGGGCGATTTATCGGAAATGCCATCTTTGAACTGACCCCGCTTGCGAACCCAGCGGACGGATTATATCGCGCGCGCCAGTCTTAAGAAGCCCCACTCGCTCGCGCCTTGGCGGCGGTTTCATAGTGCGCGCGAATCGCCGCGATCAGCGCCGGAGCCGTATATTCGGCGGGCTGCACGACCACCTTGAACCCGCGCGCGACCGCGGTTGCCGCCGTGATCGGACCGATCACCGCGGCGCTGAGTCCGCGCGCGGCGGCGCCGACCAGGTCGCAGAAATTCTCGACCGTGCTCGAGCTCGTGAATGCGATCAGGTCGATCTCTCCCGCCGCCGCCATCGCGCGGATTCTCGCGGATTGCGCGCCGGACGGTTTCACGGTGCGATAAACTGGCGCGACCTCGACGATGCGCGCGCCCTGCTCGAGCAGGATTTTCGGCAGGACCTCGCGAGCGACCTGCGCGCGCGGAATCAGGATACTCGCGCCGCGAATCCGGCGCGCACCGATTGCCGGAATTATCGCCTCGGCGCGGTACTCGGACGGCACCGCGGCGACTCGCAGCGCGTAATGTTCCAGAGCGCGCGCGGTGGCGGGCCCGATCGCGCACAGGCGTGCGCGGCCGAGCTGACGGAGGTCGTGGCCGAGCGCGCGCAGCCGCGCGACGAAGCCTTCGACCCCGGTCGCGCTGGTGAAGATAACCCAGTCGAATTTCTCGATCTTGGCGATCGCGCGATCCAGCGCCGAGTAACTGGACGGCGGCGCGGTGGCGATAGTCGGAAACTCGATCGCGTCCGCTCCGAGCGCCCGCAACTCCATCGCGAATGCGCTGCCTTGCGCGCGCGAACGCGTCACGACGATACGCCGTCCGAACAGCGGCATCTTCTCGAACCATCCGAGTTCATCGCGCAGCGCGGCGCACTCGCCCACGACCAGGACCGCCGGCGCTCCCAGTTTTGCGCGTTCGCACTCTGCCGCCAGCGTCTTGAGCGTCGCCAGCACCGTCGCTTGCGAAGCGGTCGTGCCCCACTGGACGGCGGCGGCCGGAGTCGTGGCCGGAAGACCGGCGGCGCGAAGGCGTGCGAGAACCGAGCGCATCCGCGCGGAAGCCATCAAGATAACGATCGTCCCGCGATTTTTCGCCGCACGCGCCAGATCGGTCCACGGTATCGACCCGCGCGCCGCCTTGGATTCGTCCTCGTGGCCGGTGACGAACGCGACGAACGAACCCAAGGCGCGATGCGTCAGCGGGATACCGGCGAATGCGGGCGCGGCAATCGCGGAGGTGACCCCAGGCACGATTTCGAATTCGACCCCGGCTTTCGCCAGCGCCTGCGCTTCTTCGCCGCCGCGGCCGAAAATAAACGGGTCTCCGCCTTTGAGCCGCACGACCCGATGCCCCTTGCGCGCGCGCTCGACCAGCATCCGGTTGATTTCCGCCTGCTCGACGATTTCTCCGCCGCCGCTCTTCTTTCCCGCGTAAATCAATTCCGCGCCGGCGGGCGCGAGTTCGAGCAATTCGGGATTGACCAGGTTGTCGTACAGGATCACATCGGCGCGCCTCAGGCATTGCGCGCCGCGAATTGTTATCAGGTCCGGTGCGCCGGGCCCGGCGCCGACCAGATAGACCTTGCCGCCACGCGCGCTCCCGCGCTCACTCATCGCCGATCAGCGCCTTCGCGCCGCGCGCGAGCATCCGCTCGCCCAACGCCCGTCCGGCATCGGCCGCGATCGGCGGTGACAGATTGAACTCGACGGGCGCTTCCAGCTCATCGGCGATCGAACGCTTGCCGTCGGGGCTGAACAGGATCGCGCGAAGCGAGAGCTTCTCGCCATCGGCCGTGGCGCGCACTCCGACCGGCGTGATGCACGAGGCTCCGAGCATAGCCAGAAACGCGCGCTCGGCTGCGGTCTCGTAATGCGCCCGCGGGTCGTCGAGCGTTTCGAGCGCGGCAAAAAGCTCTGCCGAAGCACCGCGAGCGAGGGTTTCGATCGCGAGCGCGCCCTGCCCTCCGGCTGGAATAAAGTCACGCTCATCGAGGATTGTAAACTTGACCTCGGCCGCACGTCCGAGGCGATTGAGCCCTGCCGCCGCGATTATGATCGCGTCGAGCGTGCCGTCAGCGACCTTCTTAAGGCGCGTATCGACGTTGCCGCGCAACGCCACGATTTCGAGCGCGGGATTTTTTCGCAGCGCCTGGAACCGCCGCCGCATCGAGGAGGTTCCAACCCGCGCACCCGCCGGCAGGGCGGCAAAATCGCCGCCCGCCGCCGACACCAGGATGTCGCGCACGTCCTCGCGCACCGGCACCGCCGCGATCTGGAACTCGGCGGGAGGTATCGCGGGCAGATCTTTCATCGAATGCACCGCGAGATCGATCTTTCCGTCCGCGAGCGCCTGTTCGAGCTCGCGGATGAAAAGCCCCTTGCCTCCGACGCGCGCGAGCGACGCGTCTTTCAGCTTGTCGCCGCTGGTGCGAACCGGAATGATCTCGAACGCCGCGCCCGGCATCAGCGCCCCGAGCCGCGTCTTGACGTACTCGGCCTGCACTATCGCAAGCGCGCTCGGGCGCGATCCGATCCTGATTGTGGCAACTGTCGGTGCGCGTGCGTCCGAACTAGAACTCATCGTCCTGATCGTCTCGATCGTCGGCGCCAAGTGCTTCCAGGTCAGCGCTGGCGGCGGAAATCTCGCCGCACAAAAGCTTGCGCGCGACCTCGGCGGCGTACGCGCCCTCAGGCGTATTCGCGCCGCTGGTGCGCAGGCCCTGCAAAATCCGATGCAGCAGCTTGTTGGTCAACCCGCGGGTCAGCACCTCGACACGCTCGCGCTCCGCAGGTTCGAGCGCCGAGAGCCATCCGCGATGCCGCCCCATTTCCAGGTCGCGCAGGCGGTCGATACTGTAGCGGATATCCTTGATCGTCGGCACGAGATCGAGCCCGTTCATCCAGCGCCAGAACGCTTCGAGCTCGAGCTCGACTATTTCTTCGGCCTTCGCGGCTTCGCTTTCACGCTCGGCGCGCGATTTGTGCACCACTTGCGCAAGGTCATCGATATCGTAGAGATAGACATTTTCGAGCGAGTTCATCCGCTCGTCGAAATTGCGCGGCACGCCGAGATCGATCAGGAAGATCGGTTTGTAGCGCCGCTCCTTTATGATGCTCTCGAATTCATCGAGGGCGATCACCGGGCGGGTTACCGCGACCGAACCGATCACGACGTCGGCGATCTTGAGATAGGGCTTGTAGTTGTCGAACGGGACCGCGGTGCCGCCAAGCTCGCGCGCGAGCGCGACCGCATGATCGAAAGTGCGCGAGGTGATGATGAGCGATTCGATTCCGATCGCGCGCAATTGCCGCGCGGTCAGCTCGGCCATCTTGCCCGCTCCCATCAGCATCACGGTCTTGTCTTTGAGCGAGTCGAAAATCTGCCCGGCCAGCGCCACCGCCGCCGCGCTCACAGAGACCGAGCCGTGCCCGATGAGAGTTGCCTTGCGGATTCTCTTGGCGACCGAGAAGCCCTTGTGGAATGCGCGATGCAGCACCAATCCGACGGTGCCCGCCTCCGCCGCGTTCGCATACGCAAGCTTCACCTGGCCCAGGATCTGCGGCTCACCGACCATCATCGAGTCCAGACTCGCGCCGACCCGGAACAGATGCCGCGCCGCGTCGCGTCCGGTCAGCCGATAGAGCGCGCCGGCGAATGCCTCGAGCGCGACCGCGCGATCTTCGGCGATAAATTCAGCCGCGTCCGCGAGCGCGCGCTCGCAATCCGCCGCGACCCCGATAATCTCGACCCGGTTGCAGGTCGAGAGGATCGCGGCCTCGCTGATCGTTCCGCCGCGTTCCTTCAGGCGCACGAGCGCAGGCGCGATATCGCTGTCCACGTAAGCCAGCCGCTCGCGCACCGCGACCGCGGCAGTGCGATGGTTGAGCCCGAGAATGAATAGCGTCTGCTCCATCGCCCTAGCCGAAACTGCCTCCGTGCTTGCCCGGATAGATCAGCGACACGCCCACGAACGAACCCACCAGCACCACGAACACGACGATCGTCAGCGCTGCGGCGCGCCGCCCGCGCCATCCCACCGTCAGCCGCGATTCGAGCAGGCCGGCGTAGAGAATCCAGATCGCCAGCGACCACGACTCGACTGGCTCCCACGACCAGAAATGGCCCCAGGTCGCGTCGGCCCAGATTGCGCCAGTCACGATCGCAAGACTCAGCAGCGCGAAACCCCATCCGAGCAGTGAATAGTTGATCCGGTCAAGCTTCTCGAGGCTCGGCAGCCGCTCCGAGGGCGGACCCAGCGGGCGCTTGGCCTTGAGCCGCGATTCATAGGCCAGGTAAACCAGGCTCACACTCGCCGCCAGCACGAACATCGAGTAGCCCGCAATCGCGAGCGTGACGTGAATCGGGAGCCATACGCTTTGCAGAGTCGCGGGCAGGATGATTCTGCCGCCCTTCATAATGATCGTCGATGCGCCCAGCGCGAGCGCTACGGCCGCGGCCGTGTATGCGCCGATCGCGGCCATCTGCAGCCTGATGATCAGAATCATCCCGGCCAGCGCAGTCAGCCACGCCAGAAACGACAACGCCTGCGCAAAGTTCGCGACCGGGATATTTCCGGCTTGCAACCCGCGCGTCGCCAGATCGAATGCGTGAAACACCGCCCCCGCTCCGAGCAGCAATGTGGCCCATCCGGACGCGCGCGAGATTCGCGCGACCCGGCCGACGATAAAAAGCGCCGCCGAAAGCGCATAACAAACCAGCGCCGGTGCGAGCCACAACGTTTCCATAATAATCAGATGGCGATCAGCGACGATCAGTCGCCGCTCGAAACCTCATGCGGCGCGCAGCGAAACCAGTCGCCGGTATCCTCGCCTGCGCCTCTCGCGAGGGTATCAAGCCCTACGCCAAGATGTGCAATCGCAAGCCGCTCGACGCCCGCGCGATCGCCGGCGCGCAAGTAGCCGGTGAGATCCGACGCCGCGATCGCCGCGAGCTTTCTTGCGCGCGAGGCAATATCGCGGTCGTTCGCCAACAGGTAATCGCGCGCGACGCGCAGCAGCTTGAGCGCCGCCGCATATTCCCATCCGAACTGTTCCTCGAGCTCGCGGCGGATCCGCGCCGCCGTGGCGGGGCTCGCGCCCGAGGTCGATATCGCAATTTGCAGATCGCCGCGCCGCACAACCGCCGGTGCGATAAAATCGCACAGGTCGGGCTCGTCGGCGACGTTGAGCATCACGCCGAGAGCGCGCGCTTGCGCTGAGATCTCGCGATGCGCATCCGTATCGTCGGTCGCGGCGAATGCGAGCTCGAATCCGCGCAAGTCGCCGCGCTCCCATTTGCGCGGGTGATAAGTGATTGCCGCAGACTCGGCCAGCACCGCCAGCTCGCGCACCAGCCGCGGGCTGATGACGGTGACGTGCGCTCCCGCCGCGAGCAACTGCGCAACCTTGCGCGCGGCGATTTTGCCGCCACCGATCACCACGCATCGGCGCTGTTCCATCGCGAGAAATATCGGCAGATAGCCCATCGAATCACGCTGAGTCTAGTACAGGCGCGAAATCCTAGACAGTCCCGCATCCCACGCCCGTATTGACGCCCCAGCCGCGCGCGCCGAGAATCTGTCCGGTTAAACGGGGACCATGGAGCATCCACTGCGCGCGACCAATTCCACCCGGGGCACCGTGGTGTGCGAATACCTGGAAGATGCCGGCGGCCTAAGCGGGCAGAGCCGCGGACTGCTCGGACGCGAGCGTCTGCAACCCGGCCACGGGCTGCTCTTCAACAACGGCCGCTTCACGCCGTTCATGTGGATGCACATGTTCTTCATGAAGTTCGCGATCGATATCGTATTCCTCGGCCGCGGCGGACGGGTTCTGAAGATCAGCCATACGCTGCGGCCGTGGCGCGTCTCCGCGATGGTCTTCGGCGCGCGCCGCGCGCTCGAAATCGAAGCCGGCGCCGCGGCCGCGAGCAGCACGCAAGTCGGAGACATCGTCGAAGTCGAGCCGCGCGCTTCCGCTTGATCGCCTCTGGCGATTCAATTTGGATCAAAGCGGCGCGGATCGGCTATGCTCGCGCGTCATGGGGATCGCGGACATCACTGACACCACTCAATCCGGCGCCGAGCCATGGCACTTCGAGAAGCTCGCCCTCGAATCGGGACTGAACGTGAGGATCGCGCGGGCGGGCGCGGTCGGTGCGCCGATGGTCGTGATGCTGCACGGATTTCCGGAGTGCTGGTACTCGTGGCGGCATCAGATTCGCGCACTGTCGAGCTCGTTCGATTGCGTCGTTCCGGAGATGCGCGGATACGGCCAGACCGACGCACCGCGCGGGGCCGCGAACTATACCCTCGACAAGCTGGTCGGCGACGTGGCCGACCTGGTCCACGCGCTCGGGCGCGAGCGCGCCGTGATCGTCGGACACGATTGGGGCGGGGGCGTTGCATGGGCGACTGCGCTCAAGCGGCCCGAGGTCGTCGAGCGGTTGATCGTCTTGAACTGTCCGCATCTGAAGCGGATGTCCGAAGAGCTCAGGCACAACGCGCGCCAGATGATGCGGAGCTGGTACATGGCGTTCTTCCAGCTTCCGTGGCTGCCGGAGGCGATGTTCCGGGCGCGGAATTTTCGCGCGCTCGA
>JBAPSR010000347.1:0-3948 GCA_049281755.1 Binataceae bacterium (SeqCode) | reverse complement strand
TCGCGTCGAGCAGGTCGCGATACTTGAACGTGGGCATCTCGGGATTTATCCCGCCCTGCATGCAGACTTCGGTGGCGCCGCGCGCTACAGCGTCCGCCACTTTGGCCACGATCGTCGCGTCGGAATGGTCGTAGGCGTCTGACTCCCAGCGCTGGCGCTTGAAGCCGCAGAACTGGCATCCGACGAAACAGATATTGGTGAAGTTGAGGTTGCGATTCACGACGTAGGTGACTTCGTCGCCGACGTCTTCCGCCCGCGCGAGATCCGCGCACTTCACCATCGCGCGCAGATCGTCGCCCACGGCGGTGTAGAGCGCGAGCCCTTCTTCCGGCGTGATTTCGATTTTCGCGCGGCTCTTCTCGAGCGCGGCGCGGACCGGCGGCGATGATTTCGCGAGCAGGGCCTCGACCGGAGTCGCCTCGATTTCATCGACCCAGTTTCGCCATTCGGCAAGATTCATGGTGATTGTCCCCGGGTTCGTTCCCAAATCGCGCGCACATTGGTCGCGACCGCCGGGTCGAGCCATTCGTCATTTATATATTCTTGGTAAACGGCCAGGCGCTCGCCGAGCGTAAAGCCCACGCGTGCGCACCTTTCGCCGAGCCGCTCGATATGCGGCCACGGCGCTTCGGGATTCACATAGTCTTTCGACAGCGGCGAAATTCCGCCCCAGTCGTTGATTCCGGCGCGGATGAACAGCTCGATCTCGCCGGGCGACAGGTTCGGCGGCGCCTGCACGTTCATCGCCGGGCCGAGCACCAGTCGCGCAGTCGCGATCGCGCGCGCCATCTCATACGCCTCGGGCTCGGGCGCATCCGCCATCGCGATTTCCGGCTTCGCGCGGAAATTCTGGATGATCACTTCCTGAATATGCCCGTAACGCTCGTGCGAGTCGCGCAGCGCGACGATACTCTGCGCGCGCTCCGGCACAGTCTCGCCGATTCCGAGCAGGATTCCGCTGGTGAACGGGATTCGCAGCTCTCCGGCCTCGTCGATCATCTTCATCCTGAGCGCAGGATCCTTGTCCGGCGCGGCCTGATGCACTGCGCCGCGCGCGCGTAGCCGCGGCGAGATCGATTCGAGCATCAGTCCCATCGAGGCGTTGAGCGGCCTTAGCATCGCCATCTCGTCGCGCGTCATCAGGCCCGCGTTGGTATGCGGCAGCAACCCCTCGGCCAGAGCGATCTCGCATGCGCGGCCGACATACTCGATCGTCGAGCGGACGCCGAGGGTGTCGAGCGTCGCGCGATATTCCTTGAACGCGACTTCGGGCTTGTCGCCCAGGCACATCAGCGCTTCCTTGCATCCGAGCTCATTTCCGCGGCGCGACCACTGGGCGATCTCGTCGGGCATCATCGTCCATGCGCCGGGGTCGCCGGGATCTTTACGAAAGGTGCAGTAGGTGCATCGGTCGCGGCACAGATTTGTGATCGGCAGAAAAACTTTGCGCGAGTAGCTGATGAACCGGCCCTTGCCGCGGTCGCGCAACTCGCCGGCGGCGGTGAGCAGATCGTCAAACTCGCGCGCGGGACAATCGATCAGGGCAATCGCGTCGGCCTCGGACAGGCGAGCGCCGCCGAGCGCGCGATCCAGCACCGGGCTAATCGATGCGGCCGAGCGAGCGGAAGATATAGCGGCAAGCTCTGCGAAGGCCATCCTTCGGTCCTTATAAGCCATCGCCCAGATGCAGGCAACCGACAAGTTTCAGTTTGCTACTATCGCGGTATGTGAAGCACGAAACGAGTTCGTCTATCGCTCAAACTCCGGGGACCTTTGGCAGATTCCAATGCTGCCAGACCGCGACGAGGCGTAGCCCGAAGCAGATCGCGCCACCCAGGATTGCGGCGAGCGCTCGCGGCATCCCGAGCTTGCGGCTCGTGACCATCGCGATCGCTCCGGCCAGCGCGGCGGTTGCATAAACGTCCGAGAGCAGAATCGCCGGGACGCGCGAGAGCAGGATATCGCGCACGGTCCCGCCGCCGACCGCCGTGATCGTCCCCATCAGGGTCGAGATGAACGGGTTGATTCCGTAGTCGAGCGACTTCGCCGTGCCCGCGACGGCGAACAGCGCCAAGCCGCCCGCGTCGAGCGCGATTATCACTTCGACCGGTGTCCTCCAGATGAACTGATGCACCAGGATCACGGCCGCGCCGCCGGCGAACGCTACCGTTGCGTAGCGCCAATCGCGAATCGCTTGCGGCGGCGTCGCTCCGATCAGCAAGTCGCGGATAATTCCGCCCGCCAGCGCGGTCGCGAACGACAGCACCATGATCCCGAACACGTCGAGATGCCCGAGAATCGCCGCCATCGCGCCTTCAAACGCAAACACCAGCGTGCCCGCCATGTCCGCCGCGAACAGCAGGCGGTCGGGCGGGCGACCGACGGGGATTTCAGCCGGCTTGCGGATGTCCGCCCTCTCCATGCGCTACTTCCCGCGCACCGCGGGTATCACTTCCTCGGCGAAGCGCTGGATCTCATCAACCTGAAATGGCGCCATCTGCATGAAAATGAAGTGCGTTACTCCCGCCTTGCGATAGCGCTCGACCGTATCGAGGCATTCCTGCTTGCCGCCGATCATGATTTGCCCGCGCGCCTTCTCCGGTGGCTGATTACTCATCGCGCCGATGATCTGCATCATCGCCTGCTCGCGATCTTTCGTCGCTCTGTAGCACAGGCCGATCATCAGGGTCTTCTCGATCTCGTCGGTGTTGCGCCCTTCGGTGTCGCCGTGGCGCTCGATCACGCTGATCAGATGCGCAATTTGCTCCGCGCTGCTCCCGGTCGAGTTCCACATGTCGGCATGACGCGCGACCAGCTTGAGCAGGGTCTTCTCGCCCTTGCCGCCGACCATGATCGGCGGATGTGGTTTTGTGATCGGCTTCGGATTGCACACCGCGTCCTTCACCTTGTAATGCCGCCCGTCGAGGCTGGTTTTCTCCTGCGTGAACATTCCCTTGATGATCTTGATCGACTCATCCAGCGCGCCCAGGCGGCCGGGGATAGTTTTGAAGTCGATTCCGAAACTCTGATGCTCGAGCTCGTACCATCCTGCGCCGATCCCGAGATTCAACCGTCCGTTCGAAATAACATCTAACGTCGACGCCATCTTCGCCAGCAGGCAGGGATTACGATAGGTGTTGCCGTTGACCAGCGCGCCGATTCGCGCGCGCTTGGTGTGCTGGCTAAGCGCCGAGAGCAACGTCCATCCTTCCATGCACGGCCCGGTCGGGTCGGGCGCGAAGATCGGATAGAAATGATCGAACACCCACAGCGAGTCGTAACCCCATCCGTCGGCCTTGCTCCATAAGTCGCGGATTTCCTCGTACGTTACGTTCTGCTGCGCGGTCTGAATTCCAAATCGAATCGGATGAGTCGTCGGCATCGAAAGTTCCTCCTGCTGAGCGCACGAGCCTGACATCTGCCCCGTGCAATTACTGTGGATGCTGTCTAATCTCGTCGCGTGAGGAAAGTGTCTATGACTTCGCTCCCCATCGATGCTCCGCTGATCCACACCTACTCGATCGTCGCGCGCGACCCCGCCACCGGCTATATGGGCGTCGCGGTGCAGTCGCATTACTTTTCCGTCGGCACCGTCGTGACCTGGGCCGAGGCTGGCGTCGGCGCGGTCGCGACGCAATCTATCGGAGAGCCGTCGTACGGCGCGCTCGGCCTCGACCTGATGCGCACGGGCAAGAGCGCACCGGACACGCTGCGCGGACTTCTTGCCGCCGACGATCTGCGCGAGCTGCGGCAAGTTGCGATGGTCGATGCGCGCGGCGCAGCGGCGGCGCATACCGGCGCTTTCGCGATCAAGCCTGCCGGGCATATCGTCGGCGAGCAATTCTCGGTGCAGGCAAACATGATGCTGCGCGAGACCGTGTGGCCCGCGATGGCGCGCGTGTTCGCCGATTCGCGCGGCGAGCTGGTCGATCGGATGCTCGCGGCGCT
>JBAPSR010000346.1:0-1530 GCA_049281755.1 Binataceae bacterium (SeqCode) | reverse complement strand
GCTCTCGGGCGCCGATATGATTTGCGGCGCGCCCGCCGATCTGCCCGCGATGCTCGCGCGCAGCGCGGCGCGCTCGCCGGCGTAACAATCGATCCTGTGTCCCGCGCGAATTCATGGCGCGACGCCGATCGCTGCGAATACCCGATGGAGCACATGCAGCGGATCGTGGGGAAACCTGCCCTCGAGAATCGCGGCAAGCTCGGCGTCGAAGCGTTCGACGCAATCCGGATCAAGGCTTGCGCCGATACCCGCGCTGGCGCGAATCCGCCCGCGCCACGCTTCGTGCGTATAGGGAACTTCCAGATCAAACGAAAACGTCTCGATATCCCGAAATCCGGCGACGCTAAGATCGGCGAGCCATCGCGGATGCAACCCCAGTCCGCCGCCGAGGTTCCATTTCGGATTGTGCTTTTCGATCAGCTTCTCGGTCGCATCAGCCAGGTTGCCGGGAAGCGCAATCCAGTCGAAGTGTGCGATCACGATTCGTCCGCCAGAGTCGAGAATTCGCCGCGCTTCCGCTGCCGCGCCCGCACGATCGAACCAGTGCCAGCACTGTCCCGCCGTTACCAGGTCGAAGCTCGCTACCGCAAATCCAGTCGCTTCGGCGGATGCGCTGACATAGCGCACCGTGACGCCCGCCTCGCCGTCGAGTCGCGCGGCTTCCGCCATCAACGAGGCCGATCGATCGAGCCCGGTCGTGATGCATCCGCGGATCGCGAGGCCGCGCGCGATCGTGCCGGTTCCGGTGCCGAGATCGAGTGCGCGAATTCCGGGCCGCAGGATGCCCATCGAGGTCAGGCGCTCGAAGAAGGCAGGCGGAAAGCCGGCGCGATGGCGTCCGTAATCGGCGGCGGTTTTTCCGAAGTCGATTTGTTTTCCGAACTGGCGGACTTCTTCTGCGTTTTTCAGCATCGTTTGAGCGCTCCGGTATCAAACTGTATATATGTTGCTATCACTGGATGCAACTTGAACGCTAATCATTCGAACCAAGCCACCCTTGACGCCGCGCTCCTGCGATGGCGTCATGGCCCGGTGGCGACTCGTATTTCTGACCGCGCCCAGATGCTGACCGCGGCAGAGGCGGCCGGCGCCCTCGGCGTCAAGCTGGGGACGTTGTATGCGTACGTGAGCCGCGGATGGCTCAAAAGCTATCGCCGGAGAATCGGGCGCCAGGCGCTTTACCGCCGCTCCGATATCGAAGCGCTTCGAGGGGTCGTGACGCCAGAGCGCGGGCGGCGCGGGCGCTCGCTACCCGACGCGTCCTCGTGGGTCACGGTCGCGCAGCCGAAAAATTCGCAGTCGCCGGCGCCGGGCGTGATTGTCGCCGAGTCGGGCGTCAGCTCGATTATCGACGGGCAACTCGCATACCGCGGCTATCCGATCCAGGAGATCGTCGCGCACGCCGGTTACGAGGAAGTCTGCCTGCTCCTGTGGAACGGCGAACGGCCGTCGCCCGACGAGACTGCGGCATTGCGCGCGGAAATAGCGGGCGCCGCGATGGCGGCCCAAGTCGCCGCCGCGATCGAGACC
>JBAPSR010000345.1:0-10910 GCA_049281755.1 Binataceae bacterium (SeqCode) | reverse complement strand
GCACCGCGGTCCTGGTCGAGGTCAGCGAAAATGGCGGCGCGAATCCGGTCACGCGGATCGAAGCAACCGGCGCGCCGCGTCTGTTCGTCGATCCGGTGTCGGGCGCGCAGCGCCTGGTGATTGCCGGCGCCGGGCATATCGCGCAGCCGCTCGCCGCGCTGGGCTCGATGCTTGGGTTCCATGTCACGGTGATCGACGATCGCGCTGCGTTCGCGAATCGGGAGCGCTTTCCTTCCGCTGACGAGATCGTCGTGCGCCCGTTCGGCTCCGCCGTCGAAGCGCTCAACCTCGATCGCCATTGCTACCTGGTCTCCGTCACGCGCGGCCATTCGTTCGACGAAGACGTCATCCTGACCGCGCTCAAGCGCAGCCGCGGCGCATTTATCGGGATGATCGGATCGCGCCGGCGGGTCAAGGCGACGCTGGACCGAATCGGTGCGATGGGGATCGCGCCGGAGCTGCTCGACCAGGTTCACGCGCCGCTCGGAATCGATATTGCCGCCGAGACGCCCGAGGAAATCGCGCTGTCGATCATCTCCGAGATCGTTCGCGAGCGCCGCAGCGGTGTCCGCGACGGCGCCAACCTCGGCGTGAAGACCGGCCGTTTGCAGCCGCGCCGCTGACGTGGCGCGAAATCGCAAAGTTCGGATCGATGCAATTGTGCTTGCGGCCGGAGAGTCGCGCCGCATGGGATTTCCCAAACCTCTGCTCAGCCTCGGTATCGGAGGCGACACGTTCATCGCACGCACGCTGCGGCTGATCCTGCCCGCGGTCGAGCGCGTCGTGATCGTGCTCGGCGCTCACGCGGAAAGGATCCGCGCCGCGATTCCCGCCGACGCACGAATCACGATCGTCGAGAATCCCGGTTACGCCGATGGACAGCTCTCGTCGCTTAAGATTGGCCTGGACGCGCTCGCGCCTGAGACGTCAGCCGCGATGGTGCATCTCGCGGACCATCCTCTCGTCACCGGCGCGACCTATCTTGCACTCGCCGAGAGCTATCGCCGCACGCGCGGACCGATCGTGATTGCGCGTCACGCCGGACGCCGCGGTCATCCTGCCATTTTCGATCGCTCGATCTTCCCCGAACTGCTCGCAGCTCCGCTCTCTAAGGGCGCGCGCGTTGTAGTAAACGCGACGCCCACCCGGATCGTCTATACCGACGTGGATGACCCGGGCGTCGCCCTCGATCTCGATACTCCAGAGGACCTCGCACGGGCCGGGCTCCCGCCTCCGCCTAGATAGATCCCGTTTTCCGGGACGGTTGTGGCGGATGCGCGAGCGGATGAGGCGGCGCGAGGTACAAGTAAGCTAAACGTTCTGTAACCGCTTTGCGGTGCTGTCGTATTAGAGGACAGCTATATGCTGGGCCTCGCCGTAAGCAGGAAGTTCGGGTGGAGATTGATCTCCAAGCCTGACGAAGAATTGATTGCCGACGCGCTCGGCGGCGAGTCGTCGGCATTCTCAGAGCTGGCGACGCGGCATCGCTCGCGCGTCGAACGGCTGTGCCAGCGGTTCTTCTCCGATCCTGAGATTGCCCGCGACCTCACCCAGGAATGCTTCATCCGCGCGTACACCGCCTTGGCGAGCTATCGCAAGGAGATGCCGTTTGGAGGATGGCTGCGCGCGATCGTGACCAACCTGTGCTATGACGAATTGCGGCGCAGGCGGCGCCGTCCCGAGGAGCTGGTCGGCGACTTCACCGCGATGGAAGTGCAGTGGATGCATCTGGTGAACGAAGCAACGCCCGAGCAGATCGTCTCCGACGCCGAGGAGCGGCGCCACGCGCATGACCTGGCGCATCGCCTGCTCGATACCCTCAGGCCCGAAGATCGCACGGTCCTGATCATGAAGGACAGCGAAGGGATGAACGTCAGCGAAATTGCACAGACGATGGGCTGGAGCGCGGCGAAGGTGAAGATTCGCGCGTTTCGCGCCCGCCAGGCGTTGCGCCGCGAATCGGAGCGGCTGCAATCGGCGGCGCGCAGGTGGAGCTCATGAACTGTTTCGAAGCGCGGCAGGATTTTCCGGCGTTCTGGCGGCGCGAGCTTTTGGAATATCGGCGCGCTGAGCTGGTTGCGCATCTGGGCGAATGCCTGAAGTGCGACGCCGCGTTTCGCACCTTTGCGATGACCGCGCCGGTGCTGCATTCGATCCAAGCTCCGGACACCAGCGCCGCACAGCCGCGCGAGCTCACGCTCACGCCGGCGATTCGCCCGCACACGAGTTATCGCGAGCCTCGGCGGTGGCTCGCGATGTGCGCGTCGGTGATTATTTTCATTGTCGCCGCGACCGGCGCGTACATGGCGGCGACTCCTCCGGCCGGCTCGCTGAGCGAGGCTCTGACGAATCCGCAGGAGCCGTCGGTGCAGGAGTTGTTCGGACCCGACGCACCTGATTTGAGCAACGATCTCGCCGGGTAAATTCCTTGCCGGGCAAGTTCAACTCATGGCCGATTGTACTGGCGATAGCGGCGAGCCTGCTGATCGGATTCACGATCAGCACGCTTGCCTATCGCTACCACTACCTGCGCGTGCCGGGGCAGGGGGTCGTGGCGCGGATGAATCGCGACCTGCATCTGACGCCCGGCCAGCGCGAGCAGATTCGCGGAATCATGCAAGACACGCGGCTGCGGGTGAAGCAGGTGCAAAACCATTTCCAGCGCGCGCGCCGGACCCTGCTGATGCAGGCCTACGCGCAGATTCGCGCGACGCTGACGCCCGAGCAGCAGCAGCAATTCGATCGCGAGTTCGCGATGCCCTCGATGCGCGACAGCGGCGGCGCCGCTCCAGAGGCCTTCGCCTCGCCCGCCGACCAGCCCAGCGCCGCGGCTTCATCCGCCCAGCCGTAGCCTGCCCGGCGATTGATTTCCCGCTCGCCTGAGCGATAAGTATCGAGCACTGGAAGGGCAGTTCGATGGCGAGCGCCTATCAACCGATTCAATCTGAACCTGGACCGCGGCCGGCGCACAACCTCGCGCTTGGGTATCTGCGCGGATTTCTCGTGGTGCTGGTCCTCGCGCATCACTCGGTGCTTGCGTATACCGACTCGGCGCCGCCTTTGCCGAGGTCGCTGCTCGATCCGGTGAGGTGGTGGCGCGCATTCCCGATCGTCGATCCGCTTGCGCATTGGACCGGCTTCAGCCTGTTCACCGGCTTCAACGACGACTTCTTCATGTCGCTGATGTTCTTTATTTCTGGGCTGTTCCTATGGTCGAGTCTGCGGCGCAAGGGCGCGGGAACATTCTGCCGCGACCGGCTGATTCGCCTCGGTATCCCGTTCATCGTAGCCGCCGCGATCGTCGCTCCGATCGCGTATTACCCGACTTATCTGCAGGCAGGCGGCCACGGCATACGCGGTTACGTTCATGTATGGATGTCTTTTGGCGATTGGCCGACGGGACCCGCATGGTTCATCTGGCTGCTGCTCGCGTTCGATCTTGTCGCGGCCGCGATCTTCGCGGTGATGCCGGACTTCGGCGACAGGGTTGCGCGTCTCACCTCGGGCGCTCGCACGCGCCCGGTTCGGTTCTTCATTCTATTCTTGATAATTTCCGCCGCGGTGTTTACTCCGATGGCGCGGATTTACGGATCGTCCTACTGGACCAGCATCGGACCATTTCAGTTCCAGACCGCGCGTTTGTTTCACTACGCGGTTTATCTGATCGCGGGAATCGGCGTCGGAGTGTACGGGATCGATCGCGGGCTACTTGCGAGCGACGGAAACCTGGCGCGTCACTGGGGCCGCTGGGTCGCGTTCGGACTGATCGCGTTTTTCGCAAGCGTCGTTTTTGTCGCCGCCATATTGACCCCGCTGTATCACTCGGGGATGCCTGTGGCGGTTCTGGCCATGATTTGGGGCGTGGTCTTCGCGGTGACGTGCGCCGCGCTGTCATTCGCGTTTCTCGCACTATTCATCCGCTTCGCCACTCGCCAGCGATGGATTTGGGACAGCCTGAGCGACAACGAATACGGGATGTACGTTATCCACTACATGTTCGTTTCGTGGCTGCAGTTGGCGCTGCTGCAATTCGCGCTGCCGGGAATCGCGAAAGGCGCTTTGGTCTTCATCGGCGTGCTGCTCTTGAGCTGGGGCGCCAGCGCCGCGATCCGCAGCATCCCCGGCGTCTCCCGCGTAGTCTGAACGGGGCACAGGCTAAAGCATGTGTCACGAGGAAACGCTTTTCCCTACTCGCGCGATCGCGCGCTTCGCGCCGAGGCAGAGGCGGTAGGGCTCATGCTCGGCGAAATCTTCAAGCGTCCAGACGGCCGGAGTCCCGAGCTGCTTGCTCAGATGAATCGCGCGTCCGCGTCCGAGATACACCGCCAGATGCGCGCCCCACGCGCGCCGCGTCCGGTTGAACAGCAGCAAGTCGAGCGGCAGGAGCCTGACGACGCGGCGCGTGAAGCGCGTGTCGCTCCACAAATCGCTCGACCGTAGATTAGGCATCGCGCGTCCGAAATGACGCAGCAGCTCGTACGCGAAATGCTGGCAATTCGCGCCCTGCGCGAGCCCGTGCAAATTGGGCGCGCCTGGATAACATGCGCCATTGTATTGGACCCGCAGGAATTTCCGCGGGATCGCGATTCCTGCCGTCCCGGGTTCCATCTGCAAAATGCTCTACGGCAACTGTGCGATGAACCCGGCCAAGATGCTCGCGACGGCGGCGGGATTTTCGAGGATCACGTGATGATGCGCCGCCGCAATCTCGACCATCCGCACTTGCGGATTCGACTCGCGCGCCGATTCCGCGGCCTCGGCCGTCATGATGCGGCTCAGCTCGGCGCGAATCAGCAGAGTCGGAATCGCGATCGCCTTGAGAGTTTCGAGCGCGTCGATTCCGTCGCTGCCGAAAAAACTTTCGCGATCGAACTTGAGCGTGAAGCGCCCGTCGTCGGTGCGCGCCAGGCTCTTGTGCGCGATCTCGCGCAGGATTTCCGGGGCGATCCCGCCCTCATCCGGCATCAGCCGGAACCGCGCCTGCGCGGTCTCGAGATCGGGATAGGTTACGAGCGGCAGCGCCTTCAGACGCCGCAGATAGCGATCGCGTCCCTTGCTCGAGGTGAGCGCCGCGTCGATCGCGACGATCGCGCGCGCAAGCTCGCCATGATGCCGCGCGAAGGCGAGCGCGCTCAGTCCGCCCATGCTGTGTCCGACGACGACGGGCTTTTCTCCTGGACGGACCACATGCGCAGCGAACGCGGCGATATCGCGCGCGTTATCCAGCGGCGAGTACGCCGCGGGCCGCACCCATTCGCTGTCGCCGTGGCCGCGCTGATCGAGCGCGAGCAGGCGCAAGTCCGGCGGCATCAGGCGCGCGAGCGGCTCCCACCACCATGCGTTGGCGGAGTTTCCGTGCAGCAGAATCACGCTGACGCGCCCGGCAGGATTCCATTCGAGATAATGCAGACGCGGCTTGGCGTCGAACAGATGGCTGTGCGGCTCGGTCGTGCTCATTCGAGATCCGCGACGAAACTCTTGAGCGCCGCGATGAGCGCGCGCGGATTATCGAACATCACGTGATGATAAGAATCAGGAATCTGCGCGAGGCGTCCGTGCGGCAGTATCGCGACCATCTTCTGCGCCATCTCGAGGCTTAAGACCGGACTGTCGATCACTTTGACGATCAGCGCGGGGCACCGGATTTGCGCGAGCGAGTCCCAGATCGCCAGCGGCTCGCGAATCAGCGTGCGGCGGTCGAGCTTGTGAGTCCAGTGGCCGTCGGGAAGCTGCTTGTAGGTGTGGCGCGCGATATGTTCGAGAATTTCCGGACGCGCAAGCGTCTCGCGCGGCAGAACCTTGAAGCTCTTGACCGCGTCTTCGAACGAATCGAATCGACGCGGCGGCTTGTCCGCGTAGGTGCGCAGGAATGCGACCGCGCGTTCGGTGTAATCGGGCGGCGTGTCGATCGCGACCATCGCGCGCAGCTTGCCGCTGTTGCGCGCGGCATAGACCAGCACATTATGCGCGCCCATCGAATGCCCGATCAGGATCGGCGCGCCGAGTCCCCACGAATCGATAACCTGTTCGAGATCGGATCGGTAATGCTCGGAGCCGTACTGCCAGTTCTCGGGCCACTCGCTGTGTCCGTGGCCGCGCTGGTCCAGCGCCAGGACGTGGAAGTCGCGGGTAAACGCGGGTGCGACGAAATCCCACCAATGCGCGTGCGCGGAACCGCCGTGCAAAAACAGCATCGGAGGTTTGCCCTCGCCGCCGTAGTCGAGGCAGTTGAGAAGAAGTCCGTTGGCCGTGAAGCGTCGCTCCTGCATCGCATTCCCCGAAAAATATTATCGCATCCGCACGTGCGGCGGGCACCGCATAATCAATGGCCGCACGTACGCGGCTTTGCAACCCGCCCGGTTCATGGCACCATCGTTGGCAGGCCCCTGATGCGTCCGTTTCCGACCATGCGATCAGTCTTCCGCTTGCGGCAATTTATGACCCTTGCGGTGTTCGCGCTCGCGCTCGCGATTCCGGCGTTTGCGCGCGCGCAGGATTCGTCGTCCAACCAGGCCAAGGCGCGCTCGCTGGTCGATGCCGCGATCAAGATGACCAACAGCGACGAGGCGGTGAAGCTGCTGTGGCAAGCGACCGATATCGATCCGACGCTCGAGGACTCTTACGTCTATCTCGGGCTCTATTACAACTCGCGTTCCGATTTCGCCAACGTGGTGAAGGTCTATCAGAAGCTGGTCAAGTACAATCCGAGCCAGACCAGCGCCTACCTGAATATCGGAGAGGCGTACATGTCGTTCTCGCCGCCGCGGGCGGGCGACGCGTTGGTGTATTACCGCAAGGCATACGAGGTGGATCCCAAGAACACTTTCGCGGCGCTGCGGATCGGGCAGATACTCGCGCAAAACGGAAACCACGACGACGCGGTCAAGTACCTGCGCCAGGCGCTGGCCGACACCGCCAATCCTAGCGTATCGTCGCAGGCGGAAAAGACGCTGCACGACATGAACGCGCTGTAGGTTCTTCAATTCAGGTCTGCTTTCCTCTGAACGCGCTGCGCACGATTTTTGGGCAAGGTGAGGCCTTGGATTTTTGAGATTGAGCATTTTTCGGTGGGTTCGTTTGGTATCTTTTCTAGTGGCTGAAAAAATAAACTCCTTCAAAATACTGGCATTCTTTGCCAAATGGGTTCGTTTCGGACGTCTTTTTGGTACCGCGATTTTCGGACCATCTGACGCGGCCAGTGTCGGCTCCGCCGATGGCGGACGGGCCGTCCGCCGCCACTGACGAGGCGGCACAATCCGTCGGAAGAGTGTGCATGTGCCGAGGGCGAGATTTCCCTCGGCGAACTCGGGACAGGCTCTCGCGACGCCTGCCGCTCATCGCGGCGAGCATCACGCGATACGCGTTGCCTGCGCGCGCTCGGAATGACACAAGACCATGCGCGGGTGTCATTTCGAGCGCGAATCGACTGCCAGCCCTGCTTCGCGCGCAGAGACTCGCGCCGCGCGGATCGCGGGAAATCTCGCCCGTCGCGGACGCATCCCACTGGAGTGAGGTTCGCAAAATGAGGCTAAATTGTGAGCGGTTTGCTGCCACGGGATCACTTTTGCATGAAGCGGATTCGAGCATAAGGCTGAACAGTTCAGCCATGAACAAACCTGGCAAAAACCCGAACACTCGTTAGGGAAGCGCGGAGAGGCCGAAATGCGTTGAAACCGCTCTGCCGCAAGGGGTTGCTGCTCTGCGGATCCGGACGACGCTGCGCCGGGGCCGCCGCGCGGTCGTTCACCGAGGGCGGTTGCGGAAACGCAAAAAACCGCGGTGCGGGCGCTTAAAGATCGCGGGTCATTGCGCGATGGAGGATTCCAGCTTCTTCGAAGACGTCGCCTTCCGGATGGAAGCCTTGCTTGAGATAAAATCCTTCGGCGGTCAGTTGCGCGTGCAGGATTGCGCGAGTGTATCCGCGATTGCGCGCGGTTTCGATCAGGAACTCCAGCACGGCGCGGCCGATTCCCGAACCGCGCAGCTCCCGTAGCGCCGCCATCCTGCCGATCTTGATCTCGCCCGGACCATGCTCGACGTAACGACCGCATCCTACGGGCTGGCCGCCGCGAAGCGCGAGTGCGTGGAAGGCGCGCGCGTCGTCGGCGTCGAGCTCGATCTCCTCGGGGACGTGCTGTTCTTCGATAAACACCCGGCGTCGAATCGAATAGGCCGCCTCGAGCAGGGCGGGCGATTCGGCTGCGACCACCAGGATTTGCGCTGCGCTCATGCGACGCTCACTAGCGCGTGCTCGTACGGCGCGTCAAACCGGTCGCGCGCCGCACGGCTGCTATGGCCGCCGGCGTGACAGATCGGCTATGGTCTCTGGTCGAATCGATGGGGGTCCGCAGATTAGGGTCGCGTGCCTATGACAACTTATTTGGGATTGCGCCTCAAATTCGCGGCCGCGTTTGTCGCCTTGATATTCACGGGCGCATCGGCGTACGCCGCACCGCCAATAGTTCCCAAGCCGCTGCCCGCGCCGGTACAGTCGCAGGCGCCCGGAATCCGTCCGCTAGGGCGCGGCCGTCAAACGGTGTGGGGCATCCGCGTTTACGACGCAACCTTGTGGGTCGTCGGCGATCGGTTCATTTCCGCCGGTCCGCACGCGCTGGACCTCGAGGCCGGCAAAAGCGTCAGCGCCGACACTCTGGTTAAAACCTCGACCGACGAGATGAGCAGGCTCAAGCTGGGCAACGCGGCGCAACTCGCGGCCTGGCGCCAGGAGCTAAGGCGGCTGATGCCGAGCGTGAAGTCCGGCGATCAGGTGGTGATTTTCTGTCCGGACGAAGGCAAGACGCTGATGTATTACAACGGACGCAGCCAGGGTGAAGTGGATGACGCAACCCTGTGTCCGGCGATTATGAATGTGTGGCTTCATCCGGCGAGCCAGAACCAGGAAATGCGAAAGTCACTGCTCGCGCATTGATGGCGATTCGCCGGGCATTGCAGTGCTCCTTTCTTGGTCTGTGCGCACCTCGCCGGTGATTGCATGGACGCCTCGGGATTCCTCGCCTAGGGCTCGGAATGACGGTTGCAGGCTTGGTGCATCAGTATCGTAGTCTCAGCCAAGCCCTCAATCGTCATTCCGAGCCTTGGGCGAGAAATCCCGAGGCGGTCATGCACTGAGTCTGGGTATCATGCAGCGGCCTCTCGTCCGGGATTCCTCGCGCGCGGCAGGCACGTGCGAGGGAATGACACGCCGGTACCGGCGTGCTTCATCGGGTTGCGCGGGTTGTGCTAGGTTCGGGCGCATCGGGGGCGAATGTTCCCTGAAGCCGCGATGCCGAATCTTCCCGAAACTATTTATGCGCCGGAACTCGAGGGCGGAACCTGGATTCAGGGCGCTCCGGTATCGATCAAAGCACTGCGGGACAAAGCTGTCGTGCTGGTCGATTTCTGGGACTACACGTGCGTCAACTGTATCCGCACGCTGCCCTATGTCGAAGGATGGAGCCGGCGCTACGTGAAGGACGGCCTCGTGATCGTCGGAGTGCATGCGCCCGAATTCAGTTTCGCGCGCGAGGGCCCGCACGTGAAAGCGGCGGTGGCGGAGTTCGGGCTCGATTACCCAATCGTGCTCGACAACGATTACGCGATCTGGCGCGCTTATTCGAATCGTTTCTGGCCGGCGAAGTACCTGGTCGATGCGAAGGGGCGGATTCGCTATTACCATTTCGGCGAAGGGGGCTACCAGGAATCCGAACTAGCTATTCAGAACGCGCTGCGCGATATGAACCCGGCGCTGAGCCTGCCGCCCCCGATGGATCCGGTTCGCGATTCCGATGCGCAGGGGGCGGTATGCTACCGGGTCACGCCGGAGATGTATCTCGGACACGCGCGCGGCCAGTTCGGAAATCCCGCGGGCGTCGTGCGCGACCGGCCGCAGGATTACGCTGATCCGGGGCGGCACGCGGAGGGACTGTCGTATCTGGGCGGGCGATGGCGCGTCGAGCAGGAGTCGGCGCGCGCGGAGGCGCCGAACGCGACGATCGCGCTGCGCTATACTTCCAAGGATGTGAACCTGGTGATGGCGCCGCCGGCAGGAGCGGTCGCGCAAGTCGAGATCGCGACGGGCGCGGATCAGAAGCTCGGCGACGACGTGAAGACCGCGAGCGGACGACCGATGGTGACAGTCGATCGGCCGCGGATGTACAACCTGATCGCGAATGATTCCGTGCTGCCGGGCGCGCTCGAGCTAAAGATGCTGCAAGCCGGAGTGGCAGCGTACGCATTCACGTTTGTGTCGTGTGTGGTGAACTGATGAAACCGGCGGACGAAAAAAACGCCAGCGACGCGCAAATTGAAAGCGCGGCCGAGCTGATCCTCGACGCCGAGTATCCGATCGCGCTGACCGGCGCCGGGATGTCGGTGGAAAGCGGCATCCCGCCGTATCGAGGGCCGGGAGGATTGTGGACCAAGTATGGCGAGCCGCCGATGGACGGGTTCCAGCGCTTTATGGCCGATCCGAAAAAGGCCTGGCAAGAGCGGCTCAACTCGCGCACCGACGAACTGTACAAGCCGCTGTCCGAAGCGAAGCCTAACCCTGGGCATCGCGCGCTCGCAGAGCTCGAGCATCTGGGGGTCCTGCGCTTCGTGATCACGCAGAATATCGACGACCTGCATCGCCAGGCCGGACAGACGGCGCTGGCGGAGATTCATGGCAACTGGAAGCTGGTGCGATGCCTTGAGTGCGGGCTGCGCTTTCGGCGCGAGCAGATCGATTTGACCGAGCTGCCGCCCAAGTGTCCGGAGTGCGGCGGGTTGATGAAGAGCGATACGGTCTCGTTCGGCGAGCCGATTCCGGTCGACATGCTGAAGCTATGCGCCGAGAATTCGGCGCGCGCCGACCTGGTGATCGTGGCGGGAACCTCGGCGACGGTCTATCCCGCCGCGGGATTCGCGCTCGA
>JBAPSR010000344.1:0-22621 GCA_049281755.1 Binataceae bacterium (SeqCode) | reverse complement strand
GCGAAATTCCAGAAGAACCTGCTCGCGCAACATCCGGTGATCCTCGCGCTATTCAGCAACCAGGGCGGACGGCTGCTGCTCTATCGTCCCGGCAAACCGCCTCTGGAAGCGCCCCAGGTGCCGATTCGCTATCAACTCTACAAGTCGGTCGGACATTCCAGCCTGGCGCTTTTCGAGTTGGCCGGCTCGCACGTGGGCGACGTCGCGGATCACTCGTGGGAAGCCAAAATGCGGGTGTTCCGCGCCGCCAACCAGGCCGCGTTGGATAGCCTTAACGCAACCGATCTCAGTCCCGAGGCCCGCGAGAACCAGGCTAATGTACTGAAGTCGAATATCAAGTTCATGGATGCGGCTCTGAACAAAGGAACTTATACATTTGCCGATATTCAGAACTACACCCGCGAAGTCAAACCCTTTCTGCAACAGAACATCACTTGGGGCGCGACTACTCAGGTTGAGCACTGGATGAAAGTAGTTAAAGACTGGAAGGAGCTGCTGGGACCCGATTGGGACAAAACCTATGGTGTGAGTAATACTCTCTATGTTGCCCGCCAGAACAACGTCCTGTTCAGCGTTCTCGCGCAGTTCTTCGGCAAGGATGCTATGAACACCCGGTTGTTTCTTTACGAGACCTCGTCGTTTGTTACGACTCCAGACCAGATGCTCGATGTACTCATTCGGACCGTGGCTGATCGCTCGGTCGGCCAGGTCTTTTTCGACAATTACTATTTGATGGACTATGAATTGATGGGTGGCGACGGGCGCAAGGCAATCGCCGCGGAGGACAAGAAATACGGTATGGCGGTCTTTCTGCCACCCGAGGTGCCGTTCCATTCCAACGAATGGCCGTTCCGGATCGATCCAAGTCAGGGCGAAGGACCAGCGACGATCGAACAGATAAAGTAATTAGTGTAGCTTATTTAGGCTTCTCGCCGGGACGGGGGTCCGAATTCAGTAGGGCCGCCGTCCCGGCGGCCTCTTCGTGAAACAAAAGCAGCTAGAACATAACCACCAGTTGCGCTGTCATCACGACTGCGCCTTGAATATTCCTGCCCTGGCCAGGGTTCGGAATATAACTGAGTACCGGCTCCAGAAACGAACTACTTATCAAATGCATCTGATAGTAGGTTTCAAGGATTGCCTCGTTGCTGCGAAAGCCATAGCGCCGGTTTAGCCATGTCCACGCGAGCCCTGAGCCAAACGAATCCGCCGGCCGCTCGAGAATGAGACTAAAGGCGGTGAATCCGAGACCGAAATATCGGTTTGCGATCATCGTGCGCGCGTCGTTGAACCCAAGCTGGAAGTAACCGGAAATCCCGCTGTTATCGATTCCGGCATGATGCCGCCACAGACGCTGAGATCCGAATGCATAGACGCCCTGCGCGCCTTCCTGCTGAGTACCTCCTCCATAGAGCTCACCGGTCTTGGCCCATCCGCCAATAGCAACTATACCGGGGAGTTCTTTGTCGCCGTAGAGCCACGCATAGCCAGTCTCGGCGATCGTGAAATAGTGTCCGTTGAAAACCGGCGCTTCACGAAGTCCAGTCTGAATCGTCCTGGAGCCCGCGCCGTCATAGAGTCCGTAAATGAGATAGAAGTTGCTGCTCGGAGCGAGGTTGGCGGTCAATCCGTAGGCGGAGTTGTAGTAGCCGGGCGCGGCGCCGAACATCGTCGGATTCTTGTATATCGGAGTGAAGATGACTCCGGTGACCGACGGAATCTGCAGGCTTGGGTCGGTAACCGGGATCGGGCGGCTGACGTTGTTCACGTCGCTGGTCGTCACCATTTTGCCGACTCGAATCACGAGCTTGTCGTCGAACAACCGTTGCCGCCACCACAGCTCGTATAGCTCCGTGCGATCCATCGGTTTTGGCCCGACCAGTCCGTCGTACCCGGGCGTAGTTCCCGCCTTCAGGTTGTCGTCCTCTCCGTCGAACTGGAGCACTGAGGCGTCGAAGGAGCTGCCCGGAAGCCCGAATAATTTTTCGGCATCCACATTCAGGTTGCCGATTGTCAGACTGTTGAAGCTCCACCTCCTCGGTTGCACACCACCGGTAAAAAGATAGTTCGCGTTGCCCACCCAGATTCCGCCGATACTTATGCCGGATTGCGGGCTGAAGCCAATCAGCCTGCCAAGCCATCCGGTTCCCGGAAGAGCATTGACCGCGCCCGGATTTGCGCTGATCGCCGGCACCGGAGTCGCAATGGCCGCGGATGCCGCGGCCGACGGCGCGCTCTCTTCTTCATACGCAGGCGGCGCAAATGATATCGACAGGCATATCAGGCCGAGCCAAACCGTCGCCGCTACCAGACCGGTCCGCCTAGTGAGCATCGGCGCGCAGCGAAGCGTCGCCCCCCGGTTTGGTCTCGGTATTCTCGAAGATTTGGCGGTAGATTCGATCGGGCGTCAGCGACGAGCTGTGGAAGCGAATCCCGGTCGCGTTGGTCAGCGCGTTGGCCAGCGCGGGCGCGATCGGATAAATCGGCGCCTCGCTCATCGACTTCGCGCCCAGCGGTCCGAACGCGTCATGCGTGTCGGCGAAATAAATTTCGGTGCGGCAAGGATTGTCGGCGTAGGCGGGAATCCGGTAGTTGCGGAAACTCGGATTGATCAGGCGCCCGCTCGCGTCATAGACCATCTTCTCGGACACCGACCATCCGAGCCCCTGCGCGATCGCGCCCTCGACCTGCGCCCTGCACTGCATGGGATTGATGATCACGCCGCCGTCGGCGCCGTGAACGCTCTGCAGGATCGCGATCTCTCCCGTGATGCGATTAACCGCGATACGAAAGCCCTGCACCTGGAAAGTAACGCTGCGCGGCGTGCCATATGCTTTGCGCACCACTTCCAGTTGGCGTCCGGATTTTTCCGCGGCCTTGAAAAATTCCGGGAATGACACCTTGGTCTCGTTGTAGGTAATCCCGTCGTGCTCGAGCCGGCAGGCGTCGCGGCTGACGCAATAGTATTTCGACGCGAAGTCGAGCAGCCGATCGCGAAGCGCCTCGGCCGCAAGCCGCACCGCGTTTCCAGCCACTACCGTCCCGGCGCTGGCGAAGGCTCCCGTATCGTAACCGGTAGCGTCGGTGTCCGACTGCACGACCTGCACGCGTGACACCGTGCTGCCAAGCACGGCGGAGACGATCTGCCGATGCACGGTCGTGGTCCCGTTGCCGAACTCGGCGGTGCCGATCGCGAGATGATATTTGCCGTCGGCCCCGAGACCCAGTTGCGCTTCCGAGCGATGCTCCGTCGGCGGAACCGAGCCGTGCATGGAAATCGCCATCCCCTGCCCCGTCAGCCATCCGTCACCTGCGGGAGGCTTGACCTCGTTGCCGCGCTTCAGCGCAGCCTCGACCTGGTCAAGACATTGGTCCAGTCCATAGCTGCCAAACTCGGTGTCGGTGACCCGCGAGCTATCAGAGATCATCTGATCTCCGGGTTTGACGACGTTGAGGCGCCGAAATTTGAACGGATCCATCTTGAGGCCGCGCGCGAGCTCGTCCATCGCGGATTCGACGGCGAAGATCGTCTGCGTCATTCCGTAACCGCGAATCGCACCGCCGGGAACCATGTTGGTGTAAACGGTAAAACCGTCGATTTTCTTGTTCGGGCAGTTGTAAACCGCGACCGCCTCGCCGCAGGCCGCGTACAGCGTCTCGCCACCGTGATTGCCGTAGGCGCCGGTGTTTGAAACGACCCGCATCTGGAACGCGGTCAGAGTTCCGTCGCTGCGCGCACCGATCTTCAAATGGACGTTCATCGGATGACGCGTGGTCGCCGCGATAAATTCCTCTTCGCGCGTGAACTCGAGCTTGACCGGCTTGCCGGTCTTAAGCGTCGCGAACGCGCAGATATCCTCGGTCAAAACTTCCTGCTTGCCGCCAAAGCCGCCGCCCACGCGCTCGCAAAAGACCCTGACCGTGGCCGGAAGCAGATCGAAGATGAAGCAAAGCTTTTGTTTGGTGATGTGTGGAGTCTGGCTGCTGGTGCGGACATTGAGCCGATGGTTTTCATCGAGCCAGGTGATCGAACAATGCGTCTCGAGATGCGCGTGCTGGACTCGATGGGTCGCGTAAGTTCCTTCATGGATCACGTCGGCGGCGGCGAATCCTTTCTCGACGTCTCCGACCTGTCCATGAATTTCCAGCAGGATATTCCGGCCAGGATTCAGGATGCGCTCAGAGAGCCTTGCGTGAAGCAGCGGTGCGCCCGGGCGCATCGCTTCCTCCGGATCGAACACCGCCGCAAGAATCTCGTAATCGACCTCCAGCCGGCGGCATCCTTCTTCGGCCGCTCCTTCGGTGTCGGCTACGACGGCGGCGACGCGTTGGCCCACGAAGCGCACCACGTTGTCGAGCAACAGAGTATCGCTGGGATCGACGTGGTAATCGTCATGGGTCGCCGACGTATAAAGATGTTTCGGCACGTCCTCGAAGGTGTACACCGCGGCAACTCCCGCCACCGCCATCGCTGCTTCACGGCGAATCGACCGGATTCGTGCGTGCGCGTGCGGCGATCGCAGCAGTTTCAGATGCAACATTCCCTCGACCGCGACATCGAGCGTGAAGCGCACCTTGCCGGTGACGATTCCCTGCGCCGCGGGCGCAAGCAGGTCCGCGCCGAGCGACTTGCCGGGCTGGTCGTCTGCGATTGATCTGACGCCGCCGATCGCGTCCTCGACCGCGTGATATCCGGTGCATCGGCAGAGATTGCCCTTGAGCGCGCGGGGAAGATCCTTGCGCGCTTGGTCGTTCAGGCTCGCGGCGGTCATGATCATTCCCGCGGTGCAGAATCCGCACTGAAACCCGGCCGCATCCATGAACGCCTTTTGCATCGGATGGAGCTCGCCGTCGTGCGCGAGACCTTCGATCGTGGTCACCTTCTTTCCGTCGGCGCGAAACGCCGGAATCAGGCAGCTATGAACCGGCGCGCCATCGAGCCAAACCGTGCATGCGCCGCAGTCGCCGGCGTCGCATCCTTTCTTCACGCCGAACCATCCCATCTCCCGCAGGAAGGTGCGCAGGCATTGGCCGGGCCGCGGTTCCTCTGAAAACGTCTTGCCGTTGATCAGGTAACTCATTGGCTATTTGATCCCTCCCAGCTCGCATCGGATCTCTTCCGCGAAATGGAAGGTCATGTGTTTGCGATAATCGGGCGCGCCATGCACGTCGTCGAAGAAGGCGGGAATCTCTTTTTCGAGCCTGCTCCACAGAGCCTGTCGATCGGGAAGTTTTGCGAACTTGATTCTGAGCGGCCGCTCCGTCGATGCGGACACGGTCAGCATGAAGACGCCTTCGCCGGGATCGAGCGTGCCAACCAGCAGCGCCGTCGAGCGGCCCAGATGAGTGAGGGAAACCCGGCGAAAGGCGAATCGTTTGCGCAACGCCGCGGCCGGCAGATCGATGCGCCGCAGCATCTCGCCCGGCTGCAGGACGTTGCGATGATTCCCGGTGACAAAGTCCTCGACCGCGATCTTACGCTCGCCGCCGCCTGGTTGCTGGATCGTGCATATGGCTTCCAGAGCGGCCGCCATCGAAATCATCGGACCGGCGGGCAGCGACATGCAGATGTTTCCGCCCACCGTCGCGGTATTCCAAATCTTGAACGAAGAAAGAAACGAGCGGCAGCATTGATCGATGACCGGCGCCGCCGACCAATCTGCCGGGGTCTTCAAAGCGAACAACTCGGCAATCGTGCAGGTCGCGCCAATCTCAAGACCGCCCGCGCTGATCGCGAGCGGCTTCCAGCCGAGCCCTTGCAGATCGATCAAACGCCGCAGATGCGGTTGCGGTTCCGAGAACAACCACGTCCCGCCCGCCAGCCACGCGTCACCTTCGCGCCAATCGAACCCACCGCCCGAACCATCCGGCCGCGCGATTTCCGCAATTGTGTTCAGATCCATTGCACCCCTTTCAGCAACAACCCGGCAAGATACCCTACAGCATGATAGCAAATGATCATTGGCGATCCGTTGAAAATCGCTCAAATTCCTTCTGAAACGTTCCTCGATGTGAAGATCTTCGGTGGCCGCGACACTGACGCGCACACCGTCGCAAAAAAGAGTATAATAAGTTGTGTTTGCACAATGCAGATCGAAACCGAACGCCTGCTGATCGAGGAAGCTCACGCCGATGACCGCGCGACGATTGACGGTTTGGTCGCGCTGTTCAACTCCAACCCCGAGTTTCACCGTGCATCGGGCGAACGCGTGATCTGGGCGGCGGCCGACCTGGAAAACTATCTCGCCGACGATCCCAATCCGCGCTTTCCCGACCTCGAGTCACATGAGTACACCGTCCGCGAGCGCGCGACCGGCCAGATTGTCGGCACGGTCGAGCTGATCGCGCCGATTCCGTCGGACCGAGTCAACTGGATCGCCCTGATGATGATCCAGGGCGACCGGCAGGGCGCCGGACTCGGCAGCGAAGTCGTCGCGGCGATCGAGCATGAGCTATTCTCCGCCGGATGGAACGAAATCCGCGTCTTCGTGCATCGCGACACGGTGCTGGCGAATCAGTTCTGGACCGGCGCCGGCTACCAGCCGGTCGGTGAAGCGCTAAGCGCCTCGGGCAAACCCGGCATGGTCCTGCGCAAACCACGCTCGGCAGGCTAGAAGATCACGATGCTGCTGGGAGACATCGCTCTAGTCGTTTTCGGCGTGGTGATGTTTGGCGCTTTGGTCTATACGGTCGCCACACGCGACGGCAGAGGCGAAAGCTGGACCGGACGGCAGCGGCGGGACCTACGGAAGTGGCGCAAGCAACGCGGATTTCGTCGCCACGAGGCGCCGGTCGGCGATACTCCGGTTCCGTTCTATCCTCCAGAGCGGAGTGTGCCAGCGTATTCGGGAGTGCCCCCTTAGGTCGGTCGACCGCTTACCCGCTGCACTTCGCCGCGTATTCAGTTCGCGACCCAAGCCGCGCGAGTAAAGGTGCCTGCAAGATTGTCGGGGACGCGTCTCGATGCTGTCATTCCCGCGTGTGGCTGCCGCACGAGGAATCCCGGACGACAGGGCATTGCATGAGATGTGTACGATGTGTACTCGGAGCATGGACGCCTCGGGATTCCTCGCCTATGGCTCGGAATGACGGATCTGCGTTCAGTGCATGAATGTCGTAGCCTCAGCGAAGCCCTCAATCGTCATTCCGAGCCCTGGGCGAGGAACCCCGCGGCGTTCGTGCGCCGAGTACGCATCTCATGCAATGCACTGTCGTCCGGGAATCCTCGCGCGCGGCGGCCGGAGCCGCCGAAGGGCGCGCGGGAATGACACCTCGGACACGGTGCGATTCTCAAACAAACCCCACTGCCTGCTCGATTCCTCGGTTGCCCGGCGCGGCAATCTCTGTTACCCCTTGGCTTTGCTTGCACGAATCCATCCACAACCCATTCTTACCTGGAACGCACAGGCATGTAGCTCAGTGGGAGAGCGCTTCCTTGACACGGAAGAGGTCGGCGGTTCAATCCCGCCCATGCCTACCACCGTGTTTTCTGTTGGTTACTCCGCCCGTCAACCGCTGCCCGAATTTGGTTCGCATCGCGCTCGCCAATGACTAAACTTTCTTCATAGATGAGTTCCGAGCTTACCGTTTTGGTCGGTGGCGAGCGCCGGGGCGTCGCGCGCGAGGCGCGTGTGCGCGAGGCTCTTGTCGGAGTCCCGAGCAAGGACTTGGTCGCGGCGAAAGTCGCGGGCAAGGTGGTCGATCTAACGCGCACGCTCAGCGACCTCGCCAATGGCAATGCGGATTCTCATACGATTTTGGAAATCGAACCCATCTTCGCCGACTCGCCCGAGGGTCTCGAGGTGCTCCGCCATTCGACCGCGCATCTGATGGCGATGGCGGTGCAGCAGCTCTTTCCCGGCACGCAGGTGACGATAGGACCGGTTATCGAAGACGGCTTCTTCTACGACTTCGCTCCGCCCACGCCGTTCACGGTGGACGATCTGCCGAAAATCGAAGCCAAAATGAAGGAACTCGCCAAGGCCGATCTCAAGATCGAGCGAGTCGAAGTTCCACGCGCCGAAGCGATCAAAACTTTTGCCGCGATGGGCGAGGACTACAAGGTCGAGATTATCAAGGGCGTCTCCGATCCGATCTCGATCTACAAGCAAGGCGACTGGATGGATCTGTGCCGCGGGCCGCACGTCCCCTCGACGCGCTACCTGCGCGCATTCAAGCTCCAGAGCGTCGCCGGCGCATACTGGCGCGGCGATGAGCACAACGCGATGCTCTCGCGGATCTACGGGACCGCGTTCGCCAGCAAGGAAGCGCTCGAGGAGCATCTGGCCCTGCTCGAACTCGCCCGCCAGCGCGACCATCGCAAGCTCGGCCGCGAGATGGGTTTGTTTTTTTTCGATCCGATCTCGCCCGGATGCCCGTTCTATCTGCCCAAGGGCCTGGTGATCTTCAACGAGCTGATCGATTACATGCGGCGGCTCTATCGCCGCTACGGATATCAGGAAGTCGTGACGCCGCTGGTCTTCAAGAACGAGATGTTTCATACCTCGGGCCATTGGGACAATTTCCGCGAAAATATGTTCCTGACCCTGGACCCTGAAGCGCCCGAGGCGAAAATCGACACCGGGCCCGACGGATGGCATCACGGCTACGGCGTGAAGCCGATGAACTGCCCCGGCCACACGTTTATCTACCGCGCGGAGAAGCGCTCCTATCGCGACCTGCCGCTGCGCTTCGCCGAGTTCTCACGGCTGCATCGCGCTGAGCGCTCCGGCACGCTGCATGGCCTCACGCGTGTGCGCGCAATGTCGCAGGACGACGCGCACATCTTCTGCACCGAGGCGCAGATCGAAGACGAAGTGACGGCGAACCTCAAGATGGTGCGCGACGTGTACGCGACCCTCGGCTTCGAGCGTCCCGAGTTCAAGCTCGCCACCATGCCCGAGCCGCACATGGGCACCGAGGAGCAGTGGCGGATGACCGAGGGCAAGCTCGCCAACGCGATGGAGCGCAACGAAATCGTATTCGAGATCAATCCTGGCGAAGGCGCGTTCTACGGCCCGAAGATCGAGATTTACGTGCCCGACGCGCTAAAGCGCAAATGGCAGGTCGCGACGATTCAACTCGACTACAACCTGCCCGAGCGCTTCGACCTGACCTACACCTCGAGCGCCGGCGCCGAAGAGCGTCCGGTGATGATTCATCGCGCGATTTTGGGTTCGCTCGAACGGTTTATCGCCGTGCTGATAGAGCATACCGGCGGAGTGCTGCCGTTCTGGCTCGCACCCGAGCAGGCGCGCGTGCTCGCGCTCAGCGAGAAGGTCGAGGATTATGCGCGCGAGGTCTCGGACCTGCTGCGCCGGACCGGCTTTCGCGCCGAAGTAGATATCCGCAACGAGAAGCTCGGCTTCAAGGTTCGCGAAGCCGAGCTCGCCAAGGTGCCGTATATGATCGTCGTGGGCGAGCGCGAGGCGGCAGAGCGCACGGTGTCGCTGCGGCTGCTGCGCGGCTCGAAGAGCCAGGCCCTGTCGATCGATAGTTTGCTGGAGACCATGCGCAAGGAGCCGCTGCCCGCCTAAGCGCGCGCAGAGCATAAACAAATTCCGGCCGCCGCGCCGGAGGAGGTGCCATATTCGCCGAGATTTCAGAACTCCCCCATCGAGAGAGCCCGCGATTCGCGTCAACCAGCTAATCCGCGCTCTCGAAGTCCGCGTGATCGATTCCGACGGCGCGCAGATCGGCGTCCTGCCGGTGCGCGAGGCGATTCGTATCGCCGAGAGCAAGGGCCTGGACCTGGTCGAGGTCTCGTCCACGGCCAAGCCGCCGGTCTGCCGTATCACCGACTTCGACAAGTACCGCTACTCGCTCAAGAAGAAGCAGCACGACTCCAAGCGCCACGCGACTGCGACCTCGATCAAGGAAGTGAAGATGGGCGCGCGAACCGGGGCTCACGACGTCGCCTTCAAGATCAATCACATCCGGCGCTTTATTGGTGAAGGGCAGCGTGTTAAGCTCTCGGTTTCGTTTCGCGGACGCGAGATTACCCATCCGGAATTGGGGCGGGCGCTACTGGACCGAATCGTTTTGGATGTAACCGATGTCGCGCAGCCGGACGGGGGAACCCGGATGGAAGGGCGCAACATGTCTATCTTGCTGACCCCGCGATAGACTATCTTTCGTAATCGTTCGTAATGTTGGGACCGACAAGAGCGAGACCGATGCCGAAGCTGAAGACCAATCGCGCCGCCGCCAAACGTTTTCGCGTGACCAAGGGCGGCAAGGTGAAGTACAAGAAGGCCTACTCGCGCCATCACGCATGGGCCAAAAATCGCAACCGCAAACGCGGCCTGCGCAAACCCGGCATCCTGGGAAAGACCGAGGGCGAGGCCGTAAAACGGCTGATGCCCAACGCCTAGCCTCACGCCCGCAAACATCGCAGAATCGATCGAACCCAAAAAGCTAAACCTGACATAAACCTGAAAGGATTGACCGCAGATGCCTCGCGCAAAGGGCGGACCTAAAACCCGCCGCCGACATAAACGCCAGCTCAAGCTCGCCTCCGGTTTCGTCGGTGGGCGCAAACTGTACCGTCAGGCCCGTAACACTTTCGAAAAGGGCCTCACCTACGCCTATCGCGATCGCAAGCAGAAGAAGCGCGATTTCCGCGCGCTCTGGATCCAGCGGATCAATGCGCTCACGCGCGAGCACGGAATGTCCTACAGCAAATTTATCGCGGGGCTCAAAAAGGCCGGCGTCGAGGTCGATCGCAAGCAGCTCGCCCTGCTTGCCAAGGAGCGCGACGGCTTGTTTACCGAGCTGGTGCGCACCGCCAAGGACGCGCTCGGCCTAGCTGCCTGAAGCCGCGCCCCGTTTGGCGCCGCGCACCAAGAGACCATGTGGGTTGCCACATGGTCTTTTGTTTTCCGGTGCGGCGTCTATCCGCGTACAATTCGGGAGAACCGGTCATGAGAGAACAACTGGAAGAAATCCGACGCCGTGCGATGGCGGAGCTGTCCGACGCGGCTCCCGCCGCCGCGATCGAAGCCGTCCGCGTGCGCGTGCTCGGCCGCGCCGGCGAGTTGACCGAGATCATGCGCGGGATGCGCGAGGTGCCGCAAAGCGAGCGTCCGCTCCTGGGCCAGCTCGTCAACGAGATCAAGCGCGAGCTCGAAAGCCGGATCGAGGCGCTGCAATCCCGCCATCAGGAACTCGCGCTGGAACGCTCGCTGGGCGAGGCCGCGCTCGACGTAACTCTCCCCGGCGCAAAAATTCCGCGCGGACGGATTCATCCGGTGACGCAGATCCTCGAGCGGATGCTCGCAATTCTGATCGCGATGGGCTTCGAGGTCGAGAATACGCAAGACCTAGAGGACGACTTCCACAACTTCGCGGCGCTCAATTTTCCGCCCAATCATCCCGCGCGCGAAATGCAGGACACCTTCTTCGTGCCGGGCGCGATGCTCCTGCGCACGCATACCAGCAACGGACAGATCCGAGTGCTGGAACGCCGCCGCCCTCCGCTTGCCGTCGTATGCCCCGGCAGGTGCTACCGGCGCGACGATCTGAGCGTGCGCGCCTCGCCGATGTTCACCCAGATCGAGGGTTTCATGGTCGATCGCCGCGGGCGGATCACGATGGCGCATCTGAAGGGCGTGCTCGCCGAATTCGCGCGCGCATTCTTCGGACCCGCGACCAAGGTCCGCTTCCGCGCGAGCTTCTTTCCGTTCACCGAGCCGAGCGCCGAACTCGATATCCATTGCCTGCTGTGCGCAGGCGCCGGATGCCCCGTGTGCAAGCATAGCGGATGGACGGAAGTCTTAGGCTGCGGAATGATTCATCCCAACGTGCTGCGCGCGGTTAAGCTCGATCCCGAAGAATACGGTGGCTTCGCTTTCGGGATGGGCGTCGAACGCACCGGATTGATGGCGCTTGGGATCGACGACATGCGCCTGTTCTTCGAAAACGATCTCCGCTTCCTTGCCCAGTTTCCTTCGGTCAGCGGAGGTGCGCGATGAAGCTGCCGCTTAGCTGGCTGCGCGAGTTCGTGGCGGTCGATGCGACCGCGCAGCAGATAGCAGATCGCCTGAGCGTCGCGGGTCTGGTGGTCGAGAATATCGAAAAAGTCGCGCCCGCGTTTTCTGGCGTCGTGATCGCGAAAGTGATCGAGGCGGGGCGTCATCCTAATGCCGACCGGTTGAGCCTGTGCCAGGTCGATACCGGCGAGGGCGGACGCTTCACCGTCGTATGCGGCGCGCCCAACGCGCGCAGCGGTATCACGGTCGCCTTCGCGAAAGTTGGCGCGCAACTCGGCAAGGAGCCTCCGCTTACTGCCGCCACTATCCGCGGCGTCGAATCCAACGGGATGATCTGTTCCGAGCGCGAGCTGGGTTTGTCGGCCGAGCACGCCGGAATAATCGAGCTGCCCTCGGATGCGCCCGTCGGAAGCGACCTCGCGAGCTACCTCGCGATGGACGATACCGTGCTCGATGTCGAAATCACGCCGAATCGCGGCGATTGCCTGTCGATTCTCGGGCTTTCGCGCGAGGTCGCCGCCTTGTTCGGCGTGAAGTTGACGATCCCGCGTGTGCGCTTGCCGAAAATCTCCGGCGATGGCGCGAGCTTGATCGCGATCGATCTCCAGGCGCCGGATCTGTGCCCGCGCTACGCCGCTCTGGCGATGTCGGGAATAAAAATCGGTCCGTCGCCGATCCGGATTCGCCGGCGCCTCGAACTGTGCGGGATGCGCCCGCTCAGCAACGTCGTCGATGCGACCAACTACGTGATGCTCGAGCGCGGGCAGCCGTTGCATGCCTTCGACCTCGCGAAAATTGCCGGCGGAAAAATAATTGTGCGCCGTGCCGGCGCCGACCGCGAATTCGTCACCCTCGACAATGTCACCCGAGAGCTCGCGCCCGACGATCTGCTGATCGCCGATGCGGAGAAGCCGCTTGCAATCGCGGGCGTGATGGGCGGCCTCAACTCCGAGGTCAGCGAAGCCACCAACGCGATCGTGCTCGAAAGCGCGTTCTTCGATCCAATCACGATCGCCAAAACCTCGCGCCGCCTGGGCCTTGTCAGCGAAGCCAGCTACCGCTTCGCGCGCTCGATCGATCGCGCCGGGCAGGCCGCGGTTGCGGTCCGCGCGGGCGAACTCGTTCGTGAGATTGCTCGCGGCAAAGTCTCCGCGCCAATCGTTGACCTAGAGCCGGCCGCGGCGGCGCGCCATGAGATCACGCTCGACCTGCCCGCGATGGCCGCGCTGCTCGGCGTCGAAATTCCCGCCGCGACCGCGAAGGCGCGGCTGGTCTCGATCGGATGCGAAGTCAAGTCAGCCGGCCGCGGCAAGTTCACCGTCATGGCGCCGCCGTGGCGGCCCGATATCAACGAGGCCGCGGATCTCGCTGAGGAAGTCGCGCGCTTGGGCGGGCTCGAAGATATTCCCGAGGCGATGCCGCCGCGCGTCGCCGCGATCGCGGCCGTAAATCCGGAGCGCGAATTTATGGCCGGCACGCGCGAGGTGATGCTCGGCGCGGGACTGACCGAAGCGATGACGATCGCGTTTATCGCGCCGGCGGATAATGCCCTGTTCGGCGGTATCGCGCCGGATACTAGCGCGGTCACAGTGGAAAATCCGCTCTCCGCCGAGCTCGGCGAGTTGCGCCTGAGCCTGTTGCCGGGCCTGCTCGGCGCGTTGCGCTTCAACCTCAATCGACAGGCGAACGGGTTTGGAGCCTTCGAGATCGCAAAGACCTTCGCACGCCTGGGCGACTACACGCGCGAGCGGCAAGTGATCGGCGGCGTGAGTTATGGACCATATGCGGCTGCGACGGTCGGCGACAAAGGGCTGCAGGCGGGATTCTTCGCGGCCAAGGGAATTGTCGAAACTTACTTCGCCGCGATGGACCTGGCGGCGCGGATCGAGTTCCGCGCGATCAATCCCGCGCACACGCCTTTTCTGCATCCTGCGCGATCGGCGGAGATCCTGCTCGACGGCGAATCGGCCGGCTACGTGGGCGAATTGCATCCGCGCGAGGCGCTGCGCCTGGATTTGGCCGCGCCGTGCGCGGTATTTGAACTTGACTTAGAGAAATTCATTTCTTATGGTTTCACGCCGCGTAAAACGATTGCGCCGCCTCCGCGATTTCCGGCTATTCGCCGCGATCTCGCCCTGGTGGTCGATCGCAATTTCCCGGCCGCGATGGTGGCGCGGACGCTGCGTGACTCGACCGCGTCGCCGCTGCTGGAAAGCGTCGAGGTGTTCGACGTATACGAAGGACAGGGGATTGCGCCGGGCCGGAAGAGTATCGCGCTGGCTTGTTTGTACAGGGCAACGGATCGCACGCTGACGGATGTGGAGGTTAATCGCGTCCACACTGCATTGGTCGAGCAGGCGCGGACGCGGCTGGGGGCGGAGTTGCGGCAATAAAGCGTGCTCATAGCGAGCGAACGGGTGGGGACCTATACGCCGCAGGGCATGACCAAAGCTGACCTCGTGGATTTGATCTACGAGCGGGTGGGCTCCTCGAAAAAGGAAGCCTGTGAAATCGTTGAAGCCGTCTTCGCGATCATCAAGGACGGTCTGCGCAACGACGATCGGGTGAAGATCTCCGGCTTCGGCACCTTCATCGTCAATCACAAGCACGCGCGGCGCGGACGCAATCCTCAAACCGGCGCCCCTATCACCATTGACTCCCGGCGCGTGCTATCCTTCAAGCCGAGTCAGGTTCTGAAGGACCGAGTGAACAACGGCACGTCCGGGAAGCCATGACCCGAAACAAACCCACCCCAAAACGCAAGCGCGCCAAACCGCCCAAGCCCGTCAGAAAGATCGCGCCCGCACGCGCCGCCGCGCGGCCCGCGGAAATTCCCGAGCGCGGCCTCAAGATCGGCGAAGCCGCGCAGCAAATCGGGGTCGAAACCTACGTCCTGCGTTTTTGGGAAACCCAGTTTCCATTCCTGAAGCCCAAACATTCCCGCACGCGCCATCGCTTCTATCACGCGCGCGACCTCGAGGTACTGGGCCTTATCAAGCGGCTGCTGCATCAGCAGGGCTTCACGATCGCCGGCGCGAACAAGCACATCAAGGAGCACGGAATCGACGCGCTGATGCTCGCGAGGGGCGCCAAGCCCCTCGCGTCGCGAACCGCCGGGGCCTCTGCTCCGCCGCGCAACGGCAGCGGTGATCCCGGCCCGACGCGCCGCGTGCTGAGCGAAGTGCGCCGCGACCTCGAGAATCTTCAGCGCCTGCTCCGCGGCTAGCGCGCCCGCGATTGTTCTTGCCGCTGGGCGCGCGGCACGGGATAATATGCTCAGGTGCGGAGGATGGTCGAGGCAGAGCGATGCGGGAACGCACGTGCGCGCTGATCGTGATTGGCAATGAAATCCTGTCCGGCAAGGTGCAGGATTCCAATGCTTATTTCGCCGCACGCGAACTGCGCACGGCCGGCGTGGCGTTGATGCGCGTCGCAACTATCCCTGATGAAATTCCCGTTATCGCGCAGGAAGTCGCATGGTGCTCGGCGCGCTATGACTTCGTTATCACCTCGGGCGGAGTCGGTCCCACGCACGACGACCTGACGATGGAAGGAGTCGCCGCCGCGTTCAAGCGCGCTCTGGTAATCGATCCGGAGCTCGAAGCCCTGATTCGCCAGCACTTCACCGAGAAACTCAACAAGGCGGGACTCAAGATGGCCTTCGTTCCCGAAGGCGCGATCCTGAACCATGGCGGCGATATCCGATTTCCGACCGTGCAAATCGAAAACGTCTATGTGCTGCCGGGAATCCCGCAGCTATTCGAAGCCAAACTCGCCGCGCTCAAACCACGCTTCGCGACCGACCCCTACTTCATGCGCGCGATTTACACGCTCGCGACCGAAGGGGTTATCGCCGAGCATCTGGACGCCTGCGTGGCCGCCTTTCCCGAATTAATGTTGGGTTCGTATCCGCGGATCGGCAATCCCGAGTACCGCGTGAAGCTGACCCTGGAATCGAAGGACGCCGATTATCTGGACCGCGCATTCCGTCATCTGATGGACCTCCTGCCATCCGGCGCGGTTGTCAAAACGGAATGACTAAAGTCGCAAGTGGTGCGGTGGAGTTTATTGGAGGATGTATATGCGAATACTGAAGGTTCATAACAATCGCAATCGGATAGCGGCATACGCGCTCGCGGCGATGCTCGTGATGCCGATCGGTCCCCTGGCAACCAGTCTCGTGCAGGCGCAGACCGCGCCAGCCGCGGGCGCAACTCCGGTGCAGGTGCCGCAACCCGATCAGGGCGGAGTGAACTGGCCTGGCGCCGGGTACGGTGCCGCCGCATTGCTCGGTAACGTGCTCTACATCCCGGCCAAGCTGGTGTACGCGGTGCTGGGCGGAATCGGCGGCGGCGCTGCGTTTCTTTTGACTGCCGGCAATACGCAGACCGCGAACACGATCTGGCGCAGCTCTCTGGGCGGAGATTATGTGCTGACGCCGCAGATGGTCGCGGGAGAGCAGCCGATCAACTTCAGCGGCCCGACCGAGACCGCCCCGCCACCGCAAGGCGACACGAGCGGCGCGTCCGCAGTGCAACCGATGACTCCAATTCCGCCGCCGGCCGCTCCGGTCGCATCGACGGGTTCAGGCGCCTACCCTTCCGGCGCGCAGCCGATGGACAGCGGCTCCGGGCCGGTGAAGAACGCTCCTGCACTGCCGAGCACGAGTATCGAGTAGCGGAAAACGCCCGAAAAAGCGTGACGCGATGCTTGCGATTCGTTTCGCACGCATCGTGGCACGCGGGTGAGCGCTGGTCTGGAGACTTCAATCGACGGAAGGATTCACAAACTGCCCGAAGGTCACGACGTAGCCGTCGAGGTCGCGGATCCAGATTTCTCGAATTCCGTAAACCTGCAGCTCCGGCGGACCGGATACCGGCGCTTTGTTGGTTAGAAACTGCTGATAAAGCGCGTCGACGTCGCTGACCCAGATATATGCGTCGAAGCCTTCGGTTTTCCGCACGCGATTTGAAGCGCCGGTGACATCATCCGCGCGGCGCAATGCGATTCGAACCGCGTCGCGGCGAACAATCGTGAACGCCGGCGGCTCGCCAAAATAATCGGTCAGACTGAATCCCAGCCGGTCGCGATAATATTCCGCCGCGCGCCTTACATCTTTGACCAGGAACACCGGCGCAATCGCGTCAAGTTTCAGTTCCATCGCCCGAGCCTCCAGCGAGCTATGCGTACTGTAATTCTATTGCGAAGCGCAACCGCGTTTGCACGAGCACTTTCGCCATGATGCTTATGCGATAGGCAGCAGCTTGCAAATTCCGGTGGCCACTATTTCGCAACCGTGCGAACCTGTGATGCGTCATACTCGAACAGACGGACTACAGGGCAGGTCTGAAACTCTGCGCGACCACGTGGCAGGACTATTGCTTCGCTAAACGACGACCAACTATGGCAGACGCCGGCACAATCGCGCACGAGGTGACTACGAGCCGATCCAGGCTGACGCGCAAGTCCCGCGCCACGAACAGGTTGGATGCGGTCGACTCGGCCGGGCTCGCTGCGGGATTGCGCGCGGTCAAGAGCGAGCGCGACTACCGGCTGGATTTCTGCCGCGGCCTCGCGCTGATCATCATCTTCATCGACCACGTTCCCGGCAATCCGCTCAGCAACTGGACGCTTCGAAAGTTCGCCTTCTGCGACGCGGCGGAAGTCTTTGTTTTGATTTCGGGGATCTCCTCATATCTCGCATACGGCGGAAAGCTCGAGCGCGAGGGGTTTCTCAAATGCTCGGGCACGATCGCTCGCCGATGGGTAAAGATTTACTATTCGCACCTGCTTCTGCTGTTCACGGTCGCGCTGGCGCTGCTGGCGTCGGCGTGGTGGCTGGATCGGCCCGAGTACCTGGATTTTCTGCGGATGCGATGGCTGTTCGACGCGCCTCGCGACGCGATCCTCGCGGCCGTCTCGTTGCGATTTCTGCCCAACAATCTCGACATCCTGCCGCTCTATCTGATTCTGCTCGCGCTGGCGCCGGGGGTTATCTGGATGGTCAAGCGCGACATGCGCGTCGCGCTCGGGGCGTCGTTCGCCATCTACCTGGTTACGCGCTGGACCGGATTCAATTTGCCCGCGGGAAATCAGGGCGAGGTCTGGTACTTCAATCCCTTCGCATGGCAGCTCCTGTATGTGATCGGAATCACGCTCGGGCACGTGAGCAAAACCAAACCCATCAAGGTGCCCGCCAGCGCAAGAACCTTGATCGTCGTAGCCGCTATCGCGTTCACCAGCTTCGCCTTCGTGATGGCGGCGCCATGGCGCGGCGGCGCGGTCGGCCTGGGATTGTTCAACCCTCCGATCTACTTATGGCCCGCGGACAAGACGCTGCTTGCGCCGATGCGCCTCATCAATGTTCTTGCGCTGCTGTACATGGTTGCGTATTTCGTCGCGCCGCAAGCCGGATGGCTTCGTTCCAGGCTGGCCGCGCCGTTTCTGGCCTGTGGCCGCCACTCGCTGCCGGTTTACGGAGCGGGAGTCTTGCTGAGCTCGCTTAGCTATATCGCGCTCAACCTATCCGGCCACACTGCGACCGTTGATACCGCCGTGAACGTGCTCGGGGTGCTCGCGACCTTCCTGGTTGGCAGTGTGCTGGAGGCGCGGCGCGAGGCCCACCAGACCCCGGCACGCGCCGATACCCGTCCCCCGCTCACCCTCGTCCGCCGGGGAGTGTGACCGCCTCGGCCGCGTACGCCGCAAGCGCGCGTGCAATGGCGCGCCCTGGATGGTATTACCGGCGGTACAGCGCCGCGAAAAGCGGTCCACGAGGTTTTCAATGGCAGTCTCTAACGATCTCTTTTTCGCGCCCGCGCACAAGCTCGTGGCGATGCTCAAGGCGCGTGAAGTGTCGGCCACCGAGCTGGTTGACGCTTTCATCGAACGGATCGAGTCGGTCAATCACAATCTCAATGCGGTCGTAACCCTGGTCGAAGAGCGCGCGATCGAAGAGGCCGGGGCCAGCGACGCGCGGCTCGCGAAAAAGGGCGAAGCGCGTGCGCTCGAGGGCCTGCCGATCACGATCAAGGATTCGATTATCACCGCCGGAGTCCGCTCGACCTGGGGAATGAAGATTTTCGAGCATCACGTCGCCACTTACGACGCACCGACCGTGGCGCGGCTGCGCGCGGCGGGCGCGATCGTTATCGCGAAAACCAACACCCCCGAAATGACGCTGGATTACGATTGCGACAATCCTGTGTTCGGCGCGACCAACAATCCATGGAATCGTGAGCGCGTGCCCGGCGGCTCCAGCGGCGGCGAGGCCGTGGCGCTTGCCACCGGGATGTCGCCGCTCGGGATGGGCTCGGACTACGGCGGCTCGATCCGCATCCCGTCGCATTTTTGCGGCGTGGCCGGGCTAAAACCAAGCTGGGGCACGATTCCCGGCAGCGGGCACATGTCGCCCGGAGTTCCGCCGCCGCCGATCGCGCATATGGCGACGATTGGGCCGATGGCGCGCTATGTCGACGACCTGACGCTCGCCTACAATATCGTCAAGGGGCCGCATCCGAGCACGCCCTACACGGTGCCGACGCCTGAGGCGCACCCCGAGCGCGTCGATGTGAAAAAGATCCGGGTCGGATTCTTCACCGCCGCAGGCGAGGTTCCGGTCGCGCGCGCGATTCGCGAGGCAACGGCTCGCGCGGCGCGCGCGCTCGAGAAAGTCGGCGTGAAGGTCGAGGAGGTTAAGCCTCCGGTCGAAGATGCACCGCGCCTGTGGTTCGAATACGCGATGGCGGACGGCGGCGCGCTGCTGGCGGGCGTGATGGGCGACAAGCTGCACCTCTCGCGCGAGCGGCTGCGCAACATGCTGGCGGGCGCAGGTCCGGGCAAATCCGCGGCCGAATACTTTCTCACCTCGATCGCGCGCGACACCTGGCGCATCAAGCTGGCGGAGTTCATGGAGCGCTATCCGATTCTGATCCTGCCGCCATTCTGCGTAAACGCGTTTCCGCACGGCGCCACCGAGGTGGATATCGACGGCAAGATGTTCCCGCTATTTAGCGCCAACTGGCCGGCGCTGATTGGAAACTGCGGCGGACTTCCCGGCCTGGTGCTTCCCGCGGGCCGCGACAAGGACGGACTGCCGACGGGCGTGCAGGTGATGGGCCGCGCGTTCGGCGAAGAAGAAGTGCTCGCGATCGGGAAGGTGCTCGAGCAGGAGCTCGGCGGATTTAAGGCGCCGCCACTCTGATCGGAACGAAGCCAAACGAAGCCAACGAAAAAAGCGAAACGGCCGGACGCGATGCGCATCCGGCCGTTTTTTCTTTTTCAGAGGTTCGTCTTACGCGGATTTTTCGGCCTTCTCCGGACCCTCCGCAGAGGTCACCCGCTCCGCGCGGCCCCCGCGCTCGGCGCGGGCGGTGACCTTGGGCAGGATGTTGCTCTGCGTGAGCACGTCGATAAACTTGCGCACCGCAGGCGAAAGCTCGCGCCCGCGCTTGTAAATAATCGCCAGCGGACGGGTGAAAGTGCCCTCGGAAAATTCGAGCACCCGGAGCGAGCCGCGTGTGACTTCGTTTTCCACCGTCATCCGCGGCACAATCGCGCATCCCAGCCCGATCTCGACCGCGCGCTTGATGGTTTCTATATTGTCAAATTCCAGGACGTAGTTCGGCTTGACGCCGTACTCGCGCAGGATTCGGTCGGAGGCTTTGCGCGTCGCGATGTCGCGTTCGTAGCCAACGAACTTCTGTCCCGCGAGCGCCCCGACGCTGATCTTGCCGTGCTTGGTAAGCGTGCTGTCGGGCGGGACGACGAGAACCAGCTCGTCATGGCGGAACGCGATCGAAACGATTTGGCTTCGTTTCGCGGGATACGCGACCACGCCGAGATCGATCTTGCCTTCAATCAGATCCTCGTAAATCTTGTTCGAGCGCAGGTATTCCAGATGCACATTGACCGCCGGATAGTTGCGCAGGAATTCGGTCAGGTATGGCGGCAGCTCGTGCAGCCCGACGCTGTACACGGTGCCGACGCGAATCGATCCGGCGATTACCGAACCGATCTCGCGCAGCCGATTCTCCAGCTCCATGAATCGGCGTACGATTTCCTTGCTGGCGGTGTACAGAATCTGGCCGGCCGGAGTCGGTTTGACTCCCGCCCTGCCCCGTTCTATCAATCGGCAGTCGTACTTTTCCTCGAGGCTGCGGACCTGCTGGCTGACTGCCGACTGGGTCACAAAATTCTGGGAGGCGGCATAAGAAAAGCTCCCGCTTTCGATTATGTCGCAGAAGACCTTCAGCGTTTCGATGTGCATATTACTTACTTATCGCATTAGGCTACGTGATACTTAAAAGTCAGGCAAGCAGTAGCCATGGTTAACTTGCACGACCTCATCAATTACCCTGCGGAAAGCGCACGGACGGGTCAAGTGGGGTAATGAACGATGCTAACAGGTCGTTTGCGAGTGGGGGCGTCGCTCAATGTGTCAACACAGCTACAAGCGCAGCGAAAATCTCGTGAAAATTCAGCATCACTTTTCCGACGGAGTCTAAGATGGCGGATTCGTTAAAAGATCTCGATTTCTTCAACCTTGACGACCTGCTCACGACCGAGGAACGCGCCACCCGCGATACGGTCAAACGCTTCGTCCAGCGCGAGGTTCTGCCGCACGTAGAGCGTCACTTCGCCAACGAGACTTTCGCCGTCGAGCTGGTCCCGCAGATGGCCGAGCTCGGGATGTTCGGAGCCAATATCAAGGGCTACGGATGCGCCGGGATGAACAACGTCGCATACGGGTTGATCATGCAGGAGCTAGAGGCCGGCGACTCCGGCCTGCGCTCCTTCGCGTCGGTGCAGAGCTCGCTAGCGATGTATGCAATTTATGCAAATGGCACCGAGGAACAGAAGAACCGCTACTTACCGGAGATGGCCAAAGGGCGCCTCCTGGGATGCTTCGGGTTGACCGAGCCCGACCACGGCTCCGACCCGGGCGGGATGGAGACGCGCGCGCGCAAGGACGGCGACGGATGGATTCTGAACGGCACCAAGCGCTGGATTACCAACGGCTCGATCGCCGACGTCGCGGTCGTGTGGGCGAAGGTCGACCAGGGCATCACCGGCTTCATCGTCGAGAAAGGCACCCCGGGATTCTCGACCCGCGATATCCACGGGAAATTCTCGATGCGCGCGTCGATCACCTCTGAGTTGATCCTCGAAGATGTGCGCATCCCATCAACCGCGCATCTGCCGAACGCGCGCGGACTCAAGGGTCCGCTCGGATGCCTGACGCAGGCCCGCTACGGAATCGCGTGGGGAGCGATCGGCGCGGCGCGGACCTGCTACAACACCGCGCTCGATTACACGAAATCGCGCAAGCAGTTCTCGCGTCCGCTGGCCGGCTATCAGCTCGTGCAGAACAAGCTGGTCAAGATGCTGACAGAAATCACGAAGGCGCAGATGATCTGCCTGCGCCTGGCGCATCTGAAGGACGAGGGCAAACTGCGTCCCGAGCACGTCTCGTTCGCCAAGCGCAACAACGTGAACGAGGCGCTCAAGATCGCACGCGACGCGCGCGACATGCTGGGCGCCAACGGGATCGTGAACGAGTATCCGGTGATCCGGCACATGATGAACCTCGAGACGGTGAACACCTACGAGGGCACCTTCGACGTGCACAC
>JBAPSR010000343.1:0-18326 GCA_049281755.1 Binataceae bacterium (SeqCode) | reverse complement strand
CAGGCGAAGACCGAGGCTACGGTGCAGCGCGAACTCGAACAGGGCAGGACGCTCGGAATTGACGGCACGCCGACCTTCTATGTTGACGGCCGCCAGCTCGTGGGCGCGCAGCCGATCGACGCATTCTCCAGTGTGATCGACGAGGAGTTGGCCGCGAAGGGCGTTGCCGGTCCCAAAGAGGCGCGCGCGAACTGACTCAAACCGGCATCGCGTCCGGTTTAAGCACGCTTGACGGTTTTGCCCGGCTGCGCTATTGACCAAATCAGGGGGCAGACACGATCGGCGAATTGCCCCCGCAAATAATCATGGCTGCCAGAAATTCCGCCGCCCCCGCGCGGCCCACAACACCGCCCGACGCCGACGCTCCGCATTTCAAATACCGCGCGCGCCCGGAGCTGCGCCTGACCCAGGCCGAGAAGGCCGCCGAGTCGCGACGCCGCGTGCTTGACGCCGCCCTCTCTTGCCTGATCGACCGCGGCTACTCGAACACTACCACGCTCGAGATCGCCAGCCGCGCGGGGCTTTCGCGCGGCTCGCAGCTTTATCATTTCCCGAAAAAGGACGCGCTTCTGACCAGCGCGGTCGAATACCTGATCGAGCTGCGTATCGCCGAATTCCAGCAGACCGTCGCGCGCCGTTTGCCCAAGGGCGCGGACCTGTGGAGCGCGGCGATCGCCGCGTTCTGGGAAGCGTGGAATGGCCCGCTGTTTTTCGCCTGGCTCGAGCTCGCAGTCGCCGCCCGGACCGACCGGGCGCTGCACAAGTCGGTCAGCGCGCTCAACAAACGCACCAACGATTACCTGCATCGCGCGCTCCAGCAGATCTTCAAGCCCGCGCCAGAAATGCGCGAACGCTTCGAGCTGATCTCGTGGACGATCTTTTTTATCTTCGGCTCGATGGCGATTGAAAAAAGTATCGGCGACTTCGATCGGGTGGACGACGTCCTGCGCGTGATCGAGTCGCTCGGCCGCACTCTTGGTGCGCCGGCGAAAGCCGCCACCCGGAAGCGAAAATGAGCATCGCCGAGAATGCGAATCGCGGCGCGATCGAGCCGGCCCGCAAACCTACCGACCGTTTAATTGGTAGCGCGCGGTTAGCTTGCAACGATAGGTTCTTTGACCGTAACATCAGTTCGAGATAATTCTCGCCGGATAATTCCGCAGGGACGAGTATCCAATGCCAATCAGCTTTCCTTCGACCGATTATTTCGAGGCCCTTAAGGGCAAGATGACGGCGCAGCAGGAGAAGTTTCGCCGCCTCGGCTTTATCGACACCACCTTCGGCGTCCGCGTCGGACAAAACGGCAAGGCGCGCAACTTTGTGCTCGAGTTCGAGGTCTTCGATCTCAAGAACGTGCACGAAGTTGACGCAATCGATCTGAAGAAGGTCGATTTCATGATCGAAGGCGACGCGAAAATCTGGCGCGAGATGATCGAGAATATCCATCGCCACGGCGAGGCCGATTCCTCGCACGATCTGAATACGCTCGCGCACTTCGGCGAGCAGTTGAAGATCGTCTATGACGACCCCGACGGCCACGACAAGCTCTACCGCTTCATGGAATCGATCCAGAAATTTTTCGACCTCTCGAGTCAGGTCGAAGTCAGCTTCAATTGAGCGTCAAAGTCGCGAACGCTGCCCGGAGGCGCGGTTAACATGGCTTATCTTTCGACCACCAATTATCTCGAAGACAAAGACTTCATCGACAAGTGGCTCTATACGATACGCACTGGAGAAATGGATCTCTCCTGGATGAAGGCCGCGACCGAGAAGATCAAGCCGCATGAAGCCAACCCGCGCCGGGGACTTACTTATCGCGATCTCGACCTCGGCAGCTACGGCTTTACCGACGTGCCCGAAAAAGTCCGCGGTAACCGCTCCTACGCTCCGCGTGGCGCGGAGATTCCCGCCGGCGTACCCGACGCGCAGCCCTGGGTCTCGCGCAAGAGCGAGGTCTGGGCCTTCAACACCGAGAGTTATTACGAGGAAGCGGTCAGCCGCCAATGGAACGTCACCACGGACATCCCGTGGGAGCGGCTCGACGGCGTCGAGTTGCCCGAAACGATCGGCAAGGCGCTCTCGCAGTTGATGACCTTCCTGACCGAAGTCGAAATGATCGCGACCGATACGCCTGCGATGTGGCTGCCGCGGCTCAATCCGGATTTTATCGAGGTCAAGGCGTTTATCGCCACCCAGGCGTCGGACGAAGCGCGCCACACCGAAGCGTTTCGCAAACGTGCGCTGACGACAGGATGGGGCCTCATGAAGGCCAGCCCGGTGAACGAGATGGCGCTGAAGCATCTGCGCGACGCAGACTCGTTCAGCGAGATGTCGGTGGCGCTGCACCTGGTGGCCGAAGGCAACGTGCTCACGCTGTTCCGCTTCAGTGAGTACCTGTCGCCGACCGACGTTGACAAGCGCATCTTCCGCCTTGTGATGCAGGATGAAGCGCGCCACGTCGGCTACGGAATGCAGCATTTCAAGTACGTGCTCGAGAACTTCCCCGAAAAGCGCGAGGTGCTGCATGCGCATCTCGATGAAGCCGAGAACATCTCGTTCGCCGGCTCGGCCGCGACCGAACTGACCGAGTCGTTCATCATCCTGGCGGGTGGCGGCCTCAAGAGAGAGAACATCGAGGAAGGCATCAAGATCACCACCAAGTTCAATCTGAAGCAGATGGAAGAGCATTTCGAGCGGCTGGATAAATGCGGAATGCCGGAACGCAAGGAACGCTCGAAACTGTTCCAGATGTATGAAATGGGCAGAGCCGCGGCCGAGGCGGCCGGAATCAAGCTCTAAGGATTATCCACGTGGCATTTTACGCCGACAAGGACTACACGGTCGATCAGACGGTGCTCGAAGCGGCCGCGCAGGTGATGGCGGGGAACCTGACGCTGTTCTGGTATGATGCGAAAACCGAAAAGGTCAAAGGCAAGCCCTCCGATCCTCGGCGCGGCCTGACTTACCAGGATCTCGATCTCGGTAGCTACGGATACACCGACATTCCCGAGAACGTGCGCACCAGCCAATCGATGGTCGCGCGCGGGAGCGAGAAGTGGGGCATCCTGCCCGACATGGGCTACGTCGTCAACCGCAAGTCTGACGTCTGGTCCGACAACGTCACCGAGTTGTACGAGGAAGACAAGGCGCGCCGCTGGACTCCGGCGGTCGATGTTCCGTGGAGCCTGCTCGAAAAGAATCCGCTGCATCCGCCGCTCGAGGCTGCGGTCGCGCAGCTCTGCACCTTTCTGCAGGAGTGCGCGCTGGTCTCGATGGATTTCGCGTCGCGATGGGTTCCGCTGGTTAATCAGGATTTTATCGAGCAGAAAAGCTGGATGTGCGCGCAGATGTTCAACTGGGCGCGGCTGAACGAAGCGTTCCGCAAACGCGCGCTCTACGGCGGCGGCGGACTTGGCCGCGCCAGCGTCTCGGGCGAGCAGGGTCTGAAGGAATGGCTGTGGGCGGACTCGTATCCCAAGGGCTCGCTCTCGATCAACCTGTCGCTCGGCGGGATCGTCCTCGCGATTTGCCGCCACGTGGCCGCGTTCGCACCGAGCAAGACCGATCGCGCGATGATGGGCTACGCGATGCAGGATACCGCGCGGCAGACCGCCTACGGCTCGGGCCAGCTACGCTACTTTTTGAAGCATCGCCCGGGCGAGCTTTCCGCGATGCAGGAATACGTCGATGAGAGCGAGCACGTGATGCTCGCACTGCTGGGCAGCCCCGAGCTGCTCGAGCCGCTGATTATAATTTCCGGTGGCGGCCTCGAACCCCATCAAGTCAAAGCGGGACGCATAGCGACGGCCAAATTCATGCGCTTGGTTTCGCGCGAACATCTCGAGCGCATGGAGAACGCCGGCCTCACCCACAGCCGCAAACGCAGCCGAATCGCCAAGGTAGTTGATCGAATCACGGCCTAGCCGCCCGATTCCTCCCCGTTGTCGGACTGACGCGAGATAGGAATCAGGTAGAGGGTCGAAAAGTTACCAAATGAAGCCACTAAGTACTTGATTTAACACGATTCCCGTGGGTTCGCAGATCGCGCCAATCCCACCGATCTTGATGCGGTCCGGAGCCTCGTTCTTTTTTCATCTTTGCGGTGCTGCTACTCTCGTCCGATGCCTGACAAATCAATTCCCGCATCCCCCACTGGCGGGGCGGCGCCGGATAGTTCCGATTTGCCGGACGAATCCGCCGACGACCCTGACGGACCCGCCGCCGAGGCGGCACTGCGCGAGCTCCCGCCCGCTCCGCCGTCCGCCAAGGACGGCTCACGGCGCGGGCGGATAGGGCGCCTGTTTCCCAACACTCCGCTTTGGCGATTCTTGAGTTACGTGCGTCCGCATGCGTGGCTGGTCGCGGGCGGCGCGATGATGGGCGTGCTGAAGTTTACGCTGCCGTTGATGTTTCCGCTCGCGTTCAAGTACGTGATCGACGTGCTGCTGGTTCCGCAGCCGAAGATGGATCACATCAACAGCCTGGTCGATCGCGGATGCGTCAGCGTGGCGGCGATGCTGCATCTGGGCACCGGCGCGATTGCGAAACTCGAAGCGCTGACCGCCGCGATGTTCGTGATCTTTTTCGTGCAGGCAATCGCCACCTACTTTCGCAACTACTGGGCGAGCATGGCGGGGCATCGCCTGATTTTCGATCTGCGCTACGCGTTGTTCATCCACATGCAGCGCCTGTCGCATTCGTTTTTCGATCGCAACGCGTCGGGCGGAATCGTCTCGCGCTTCATCTCGGATATCGCAAGTGCGCAGAATTTCGTCGGTTCGGGAATGATCAACACCTGGATGGACGCGGCGTCGCTGGGCGTGGTGCTCTACCTGATGTTCGAGCTCGACGTGCGCCTGGCGTGGATCTCGCTCATCATCGTGCCGTTCTACGTCGCCGTGATCCGCTTCCTCTCCCCGCGGATCAAGGAAGCGAGCCATGATCTGCAGGAAACCCTCGAGGAATTCTCCGGCGAGTTGCAGGAGCGGGTGGCCGGCGTGGCGACGGTGAAATCGTTCGCGCGCGAAAAAGAAGAGGCACATCGCTTCTACAACCGTACCACCGAGCTCTACGATCTCACGATCCGCAACGTCCGGCTCGCCTCGACCCATCAGATGTTCGGCGAGTTAATCGGCCGCTGTGCGCCGCTGATCGTCATTTGGGCCGGCGCAATCTTTATTCTGCATCATCACATGACCGTCGGAACGATGGTCGCGTTCTTCGGATTTCTGGGCTCGCTGTACCTGCCGCTGCAGCGTTACTCCGAGTTGTCGATCATTGTCGCGACGTCGCTCGCCGCGATCGAGCGCATCTTCCACTTCTTCGACGAGACTCCCGAAGTGAAAGATCCTCCGGACGCAAAAATCCTGACCGTCGGCCGCGGCGACGTGTTGATCGATCATCTGACTTTCGCCTATCAGCCTTACGAAGGCGGCGCGCCGCGCACCGTCCTGTACGATATCAACCTGCGGGTGGCCGCAGGGACGACGGTCGCGCTGGTGGGCCGCTCGGGAGCGGGCAAGACCACGCTGGCGGGTTTGCTGCCGCGTTTTTACGAAGCGTCGGCCGGCCGGATCGAGATCGACGGGGTTGATATCTCGACCGTGACGCTAAAGTCGCTGCGCGATTCGATCGGAATCGTGCCGCAGGACGCGGTGCTGTTCAGCGCCTCGATTCGAGAAAATATTCTCTATGGGCGTCCTTCCGCCAACGATGCCGACGTGTGGCGTGCGCTCGAGCAGGCTAATATCCGCGAGTTCGTCGAGGCGCTGCCCGACAAGCTCAACACGGTGATCGGTGAGGGCGGGGTGCGTCCTTCCACCGGCCAGCGCCAGCGCCTTGCGCTCGCGCGCGTGTTCCTGAAGAATCCGCCGATCCTGATTCTCGACGAAGCGACTTCGGGCCTCGATTCCGAAGTCGAAAACCTGATTCACGATGCCGTGCGCCGCCTGATGAAGGGGCGCACCTCGTTCATGATCGCGCATCGCCTCGCAAGCGCGGTGGACTCCGACGTGATCGTCGTGCTCGACCAGGGCAAGCTGGTCGAGATGGGCACCCACGCCGAACTTTTGCGCAATGCCAGCGTGTACGCGCAGCTTTTCAACGAACAGGCGCGCAAGCTCAGGGTCGATACCCGCACCCAGCGCCGTCCGGGCGCGCTGGTGCTGGCCGAGCGTGATTGACTATTGTGAGTATCAAGGAGACCTGATGCCGGCCACCACGAAATCTTCCGCTGCCAAATCTGGCCAGACCGTACCCGGCAAACGCACGCTGGCGGTCGATATCGGCGGCACCGGTATCAAAGCCGAAACGCTTAACGAGCGCGGCAAGCCCGTGAACAAGCGCCAGCGGATCCCGACTCCCAAGCACGCGACTCCGCGCGAAGTGATCGCGATCGTGAAAAAACTTGGGAAGCTGTGCGCGCCGTTTGATCGCGTCTCGGCCGGATTTCCAGGCGTGGTCAAGGAAGGGGTGATCTATACCGCCGCCAACCTCGGCAAGGGATGGAAAGGATTCGAACTCGCCGCCGCCTTGCGCAAGAAGCTGCGCGCTCCCGTGCGTGTCGCCAACGATGCCGATGTGCAGGGCCTCGGCAGCGTTAGCGGCAAGGGCGTCGAGCTGGTGATCACGCTCGGCACCGGAGTCGGCTCCGTGATCTTCGTCGATGGGCACAGAATCCATCTTGAAGCAGGCCATCAGCCTTTTCACAAGGGCAAGACCTACGAGGACGAGCTGGGTGACCGCGCGTTCAAGAAGAAGGGCAAAAAAAAGTGGAATAGACTACTCGCGGAGGCGCTAGGTGATTTTGCGCGGATGTTCAATTACGATCGGCTCTATATCGGCGGCGGCAACGCCAGGCACATCAACATAAAACTGCCCGCCAACGCTAAGACCGTAAGCAATCTCGAAGGCCTGCTCGGCGGAATCAAGCTCTGGGAACAACCAGGACGCGCGGAATCAAAGTGAATTGCGTGTGTATGGCACTGATCTGATGGAATCTTACGGTTAGCCGGAGGAATAAAATGTCGATCGTCGACACGAGCACGCTGGGAATTGGCGAACGGTTGCCGGGCTGGAAGGATCGGACTTTCAGCAGTGAGCGGATGACCTTTGCTCATTTCGCCTTCACCGCCGGTGCGACGATCCACGAGCATTGCCACTCCAATGAGGAAGTGTGGACCGTCCTCGAAGGGGAACTGCAAGTGACGCTAGGCGGCGAGACGCTCGTCGCAACGCCGGGCCTGGTGGCCCTAGTACCTGCAAACACCGCGCATTCGGTGCGGGCTATCACCGACGGAAAGGCGATCGTCACCGATTCTCCTGTCCGGGTTGATCGCAGCGGCGGGAGGCGCGGCGTTGTTGCGGTCGATTTCGAGACTCCCGTCTCACTGCCAGCGGAGGCATCCCAGGCCCCGACTAAGATTCCATACACGCTGCGCAACTGGGGTAAAACTCGAGTAGTCGTGAGACGACTGAAGCTCGAGGCCGCAGTCGCGCCCGCGCTTCCATCGCCGCGTACTACTGAAATACCCGGTGACGAGTTGAGTGAGTATTGCACGCTCGATGCCGGCGAGCGCCGCGCCGAGATGTTCCCGATTGCGGAACTGACTGACCGGCAGCTCGAAGACCTTCGCAGTGGCGCCGCGATCTTCTACCTCAGAGGTGTTGTTCTCTACGATGACGCCTTCGGCGACCGGCAGCATCGTACGTTCTGCGTTGTTTACGACCGCGAGGCATTCGAGCGGAAAGGAGGCTTCGTGGCTCCGGCGCGGCCCGGATACAACTACGGCACTTAGAGTGCTCGCCTTCCGCGGAGCTTCCCGATCAGCCTGCCCCTTCTGCCTGCATCGTCGCTTCGAGCGCACCGATTCGATCGATCTCGACTCGCACCTTGTCGCCTGCTACCAGCCATCGCGGTGGTTTCGACGCCGCGCCGACTCCTCCCGGCGTGCCGGTGAAGAGGACATCGCCCGGCTCGAGCGTCATCGCCTGGGTCAGATGCGCGATCTCGTCGAACACGCCGAAGACCAGGTTTTTCGTGTTCGAGTTCTGACGCAGCTCGCCATTGACCAGGCATCGGATGCCGAGAGTATGCGGATCCCCCAGCTCATCGGCGGTGACGATCCACGGTCCTATTGGCGCATGGGTGTCGAACGATTTGCCGATCGCCCACTGTCCGCTGCGCATCTGCCAGTCGCGCACCGACACATCGTTTCCGGCCGCGTAGCCAAACACAACTTCGGCCGCACGTTCCTTGGAGACGTGCTTGCAACGCTTGCCGATGATCACGACCAGCTCGGCCTCGTAGTCGATCAGCTTCGATGCGGTCGGCAGCAATATCGGATCGAACGGTCCGTTGATTGAGGTCACAGCCTTGGTGAACCAGGTCTGATGCTGCGGCGTAGGCATCCCGCTCTCCTTGATATGATCGGCGTAGTTCAGCCCGATCGCGAAAATCTTGCCGGGGCGCGGAACCGGCGCAAGCAGATGTACCGACGCGAGCGGCGCGTCGGCGGAAGATTTCTCCGCGAGCTCGCTAACGCGAGCGCCGACGCGATCCCATTCGGTGATGAGACCGATCATCCCGCTGGGCAATCCCGCGAGATGCTTCCCCAGATCGATCACGCCGTCGTTCTTGACCACGCCGAGTTTCGTTGTGCCCGCTTGCGAGTATGTAACGAGTTTCATCTGATCTGTTCCTCAGTCCTGTGCTATTTGCGCCGAGTTCATTCACGCATAGGCGGGGCTGCCGGTCCCCACTGCACGTCCAGCGCTTCCGTCATCGGGGTGCGGCGCGATCCCCAGTCTGCGCTCAGCAGATCGCCGTCGGTCCAGTGCTCGAGCGTATGGCCCCACGGATCGCGCCAGTAGTCAAATATCTGGCTTCCCAGAACGTGGCGTCCGACGCCCCATTGATGGCGCCGCTGCTTCTGTTCGAGCCACAGATTACCCTTCATCAGGTCGTCGTAGTCCGCGACTTCAAAGGCCGCGTGATTGAACGCGGGCTTGCCGCGCCCGATCAAGAAGAGCGTGTGATGGTCGCTCGGCGTCGCGCCGCGATCGCATCGCAGGAACGCTCCGAATACATCGGAAGGTTTCTCATCGGGAAAAATTTCATCCGAGGTAATCAAGCCGAAATGTGATTTGTACCAGGCCTCCGTTTTGCGAAAGTCGCTGACATTGAACACGCAGTGGCCGAGCCGCTTGACGTGCGCGGGCCCGTGCCCGAGCCGCTTAAGCGCGTTCAGCCGGGGCGTTTCGTATGAATTGTTGCTGAGCACGGTGCGCGGCACGATGATCGGCGGGGCCTGCTCGCGCTTGGCTACGACTTCGACCCCAAATCCGTCGGGCGCGGTCAATCTGACCACTGCGCCGCCACCCGGTCCCTCGAGCTGCTCCACCGAGGCACCGTCGGCGCGCGCGATCGTCTCGAGATCGCCGGGCGACGCAGCCTCGAAGGCGACACCGGCGAAGCCTGCGTCGCCCCGATGGGTCACATGCAGGAACGGATCGCTGTCGGTGCCCCGCATGTAAAGCGTGTCTTTCGTGCGATCCGCGCGCACCATCCCGAAGTCGACCAGGAACGCCTCCATTGCGTCGAGGTCGGGTGCGCGAAAACGGACGAACGCGACATCTTGAACCTTGATTCCCATCAGCGCCTCCGCGGCTCTGGTTGCTGGGCAAACTTACACCAAAAAGTCAGGTCAGGGTTAGCGCGCGGGAGCTCTCATTCGTCGCGATCCGGATCACACCCGCGGAGGCCGTCGGGTCGAGTCTGCGCACGGATCGGCCGCAGCAGGGGTCCGCAATTACGTATTGCCGTTTTGTTGCTGCCATGACGCAAGTGAACTTTAATTGCATTCAAGTCACGGGGAGCATCTATGTATCGCAGCGGCTCGAATAATCTGTTTCGATCGGTTTTCGCCCCGGTTTCAGTGCTTGCCGCGATCGCCGCATTGGCGACGACCTTCATGGCCGCCGGACCTTCCCATGCTCAATCGATCGTGGATACAGCCAAGCCTAAACCGCCGTTTGGCGAGATGAAGCTTCATCCCGGCACGCTTTCGTTTAAGGCAATCAATCTGGCAACGGCCACTACCAGCGAAACCAAATCTTTTGTCCTGACCAACAGCGGTAACAGCACGATCACGATTGCCGTCGGCGGCATCGCACAGAGCGGCTCGGCTTTTCACTACTCGGGTCTGACCACTCTGACGGCGCCTTCGAGGGTTTCTCTTTCCGTAACGATCGATTTCGCGCCACCTTCTGCGGGGAAATACAGCGGCACGATGACCTTCACCGTGTCGGCTGCCAATGGCGCAACTCTCAAGGGCAAGGCATCGGTAACGGCGAAACTGGCAGGTAGCGCAAAGGGCGCGCCGGTGGGTCCGACTCCAACTTCAACTCCGACGCCAAGCCCGACCCCGGCTACTCCAACCGCAACTCCGACCCCTGGCAGCGGCAGCGTCAGCCTGTCCGGCACCGTGGACGGTGGAACCGCGCCGATCTGCGGTTCCGATGTAACCCTCTATGCGGCAGGCACCTCGGGTTATGGCGCTGGAGCGTCGGCAGTGGCCGCAGATCTTACGAGCAGCGCAGGCAGCTTCTCGTTGAGCTTCAACTGTCCGAGCGCGAGCGCACAGATGTATGCGGTCGCAACCGGAGGGACCGCGAACAACTCGTGTAGAGGTTCGAATTCGGCGGTCGGCCTGGTCGCGGCGCTGGGTCCGTGCGCTTCGATGCCGTCGGTGATCGTAATCAACGAGGCGACTACGGTCGCGTCGGTGTGGTCGCTGCAGCGTTTTATGGATACGACCGGCGCAACCGTCGGCACTTCGTCAAACAACGCAACTGGCCTCGCTAACGCGATGATCGGCGTGACCTCGCACAACCTGATCGAGGTGACAACCGGGCTGGTGCCGTCGTCTTTCGCGGCGGGTCTGACCTCACCGACCAGCACGCTCTATACGATCGCTGATCTCCTCGCGCCCTGCGCGGGCGCGACCAGCTCGAACGCGTCGGCGTGCAGCTCGCTCTTCAATGATGCCAAACCTGCGGGAGGCACCGCACCGTCGACCACGCTTGAGGCGGCGCTCGATATCGCGCTTCATCCCGCGAACAATGTGAGCGCGCTGTTCGGGCTCGTGGGGGGCAGTCCCCCGTTCACGCCTGCTTTAAGTTCTGCGCCGGGCTCATGGGTGCTGGGACTGAACTTCCAGCCGCCCGCTGCTGACTTCTCTTCTGAAGCTTTTCAAACCGCGGTCGATAGCCACGGCAACGTATGGGCGCCGCAGGAGGATAATCCCAACTCGGTGAGCGAACTGGTCGCCGCGAGCGGGTATACCGGCGCAAATTTCGCGCCAAGTGTGCCCTCTGGAATCTGCTGTCTTGCCGATCTGGTTATCGACCTCTCCGATAATCTCTGGACCGCCAACAATCACGACGTTTGGGAAATGCTGTCGAGCAATTATTCCAACAGCGATGAATTCAGTCCTTCCGGTTGGACGGGGGCTCTCAACGAATACGGGGGAACGCTAGCCCTCGATACCGCGGGAAATCTTTGGCTCGCAGGGGTTTTCACTTCGAATGGCGATCTGGAACTGCCCGCGCCTGATTACACCAGCCTGAACACCTACGATAACGCCGCCGCGGATTTTAACGGTCCGGACTATATAGGAGTCGATCCCTCGGGCAACATCTGGTCACTCAATGGCGGTTCATCTCCGAGCTTAAGCGAACTTGTTGCACCGAATTATTCTTCCGGGGGTGCCAATTTTCCGGTAACCGGATCCACCGGGGTCGGAAACTTCGCAATCGATGCGTCCGGCAACGTTTTCGTGGTTAACCGGAGCGGCGACAACGTACTCGAGCGGCTGGCGTCCAGCGGACAGTGGGTTACGATCGATCCTTCGGGGGCGAATCTTGGCACTGGGTCACCGTGGGAGATGTTCCTTGATGCTGCCGAGAATATCTGGCTGGTTGATTTCGACGGCGGAGTAAGCGAGATCACCGCCAGCGGCAACTACGCGAGCGGGTTCTATTTCAATCCGCCAAACGCCGGGCTAAGCGCGCCGGGTAATGGGGCGGTGGACGCTTCGGGCAACATATGGATCGTCACTTCGACTGGTAGCGGCACCTATAGCGAAGCAGAACTGATCGGAGTTGCGGCGCCTACCATAACGCCGCTCGAGGGATGCCTCGTCAAGGAAGCCACCACCCACGGCGGATGCGTGCCTTGAACTAAGGCTGGGCTCAGACGCGAGCTGCTCAGTCGGCGCGCCGCACGCTGAGCGTCATCACGCTGCGGACCCATCGCGCGTGGCGCTTCTCGCCCGGCACGACAATCCTGAGTGGACCTTCGGTGGCCGCCATAGGATGCCCATCGCGTCGATCCGCAAGAAGCACGACTTTGTCTGTGTAGGCCGGATCAAGCTCCGCGAGCGAGAAGAGCGCGCGGTACCCGTCGCTCGCGGTGGCCAGCAGATAGAGTGTCATCTGCTTGCCGCGCAGCGCTTTGCCGAGCGGTGCTCCGACGCTTTCGAGGATTTCAGATAGCGGAACTCCCTCGTAAGTTACGGGCGCGCCTTTCTCGTCGGTGACGTGGACGGTGACCTGTGGCATCGCCGCGAGCTCGGATTCGTCGAAGGTATGCGGATGCGTCACTTCTCCATCGACGGTGAGCTTTGCCGATGTAGCAGCCGCAGGCTGCGCGGACGCGGAATGCGCACAGGTAAGTAACGCGATCAGGGTTGAAAACAATACCGCGGATAGCGATCCCTTCCGCGCAGATTCGGGGAGTATCCGCCTTCGTGCGAGCACCTGTGAGTCAGTCCTTCTCGATCATGACTTCTGTCGCCTTGATCACCGCCGTCACTTGGTCGCCCTTCTTGAGATGGAGTTCTTCCGCGCTGCGCTTGGTAATGACTGACTCGATCAGGTTGTTGCCGACCTTGACGGTGATTAACGCCGTGACTGTTCCAAGCAGGACTTCCGAGATTTCACCCTTAAGATGGTTGCGCGCGCTGAGTGCCATTTGATGCTCCTCTTGGGCCGACTAGTACGACAAAGTTCCAGCCTCACCTGAGCTTTCAATCTATTCCGCTGCTTGCGCCGAACCAATAGTGAGTGGCATTCCGATGGGGGAATTGGTTCGCGCCAATCCAAGTTTCGTGAAGCATAAAGGCGCGAGAAACATGTTCACGATGCCCGCGATGGTGTAGCGCACGTACTGGAGCAGATACCCCAGGACCGAAAAGTTATCGGCAATCGCTTCGAACACCGCGCCGAGAAGCCACAGCGTCGCGATCACCATGCACACAGATATAATGTACCGGAGAATCTTGGATGCTACGTTTGAGCTTCCAGGATCGAAGTTCAAATTTGCCAGCTCAAGTGGAACGGCAATTACGATGCCCGTCAAAGCTCCAGCATAGCCGAGGAATGCGCGCGGCTGGCCATCGATACGCCAGCCATTGATTGCGATTGTGACAAGCCACAGAGCCATGCTGGCCGCGAGCGCGATTCCCACTTGCCGTGTGTACGGTAGTTTGTCCCATTCGTCACTGATTTCATCTGCGAATTTAACCGCGACCAGGGCTACGCATAATCCTATTACCCAGCCAATCAGAATGTCTTCCAGGTAATGTACGCCCAGGTACGGCCGTGACAAACCGGTGAGAAGAACAGCTAAGACCGCAATGACTCTTACGTATCGGTTGTTTACCAACGCATACAGATAAGTATAGAAGGCGGCGCCAGCCATCGCGTGGCCGGACGGAGTCGAATACTCGGTAACCAATTCTTTCGCGGTGTTCGAAGATATTGCCCATTTCTTGAGGTAGGTCCTTTCACGGACGAAGGGTCGCGGATTTTTAATGATTATCTTCAATATGTGATTGAGGCACATCGTCAGCAATAACAACACCGACAACCGGATCGCCAGCGATTTATCAAACACTACGTATATGAAGGTGACGATCAGGATGTAGCCCTCGACCTCGCCTGCGAAGGTGGCTGCCAGAAAGATTCTCGTGAGCGCGACGTTTCTGTGGTCCGCAAGGAATTGCATGAGGGCCATGTTGAACGGCAGGTGAGCCATCTCGTATCTCCACGACTATACGCAATTCGATACATTATTGTATCGAATTGCACTGTGCTATGTATGGGCGCTGATGTCAAGAGTACGCACCCGTCCAACCCGCGATGCGACCCGAGAACGGCTCTTCGAGGCGGCAGCTCAGGTGTTCGAGGAGCAGGGCATTGGAGCGGCAAGCATTGACGCGATCGCCGCGGCGGCCGGCTTCACCCGCGGCGCCTTCTACTCGAACTTTACCAGTAAGGAAGAGTTGATCATCGCGATGCTGGCGGACCATGTTGAGAGGTCCTTGCGCTATCACCGCGGCCTGCTGGCCAGCCATCGCGATCCAGCGGACTTCGTCGCTGCTCTCAGAGCCTCCGAGCGCACGCGGCAGGAGCCGCTGGGCCGATCTCCGCTGCTCTACATAGAGCTGATCCTGTTTGTGGCCCGGTCCGAGCGCCGCCGGCCCGACTTGGCTAAGCGGCTAAGAGCCCGCCGAGCTCTGGTTACGGAGATCGTCACCGGCACCAATCGAGCTGCTGGACCAGACCGCCAGATCGATCCGGTCTGGGCTGGCGCAATGTTGCTGGCGTTAGAGGACGGCTTTCGTCTGCATCGACTCATCGATCCGGATACGACTCCTGCGGACAGTTTCATACGGTCCGTGAGCGAATTGCAGCGGCTGTCCGGTTTGGACAAACCTCGCAGGTTTCGCGGGCGATGAACAATTGGAACAGGATAATGGCCGTGAAAGAATTCAGGATTTGTTGTGCAGACGAAAGGTGAGCATATGTCGAAGATGAAATTTGGTTACATGCTCGATTTCCGGAATCCTGAGTCGTCGCACATCGATTTCGGAACTTTCTATTCTGCGATGTTTCGTCAGATCGAGTTCCTCGAAAAGGCCGGCTTCGATTCGCTCTGGGTCACCGAGCATCACTTCGTTGACGACGGCTATCTCTCCTCCGTGATGCCGATGCTTGCGGCAATCGCGGCGCGCACCACCCGGATCGCGCTCGGCACTTACGTTTTGCTCGCGCCGTTTTATCATCCACTGCGATTGGCTGAGGACGTTGCAATGATCGACGTCATCTCCAATGGCCGCTTGCGCCTGGGAATCGGGATGGGCTACCGCGACGAAGAATTCGACGGCCTGCAGGTGTCGAAGAAGTCTCGCCTGAGCCGCACGCTCGAAACGATCGAGATCCTGCGGCGCGCTTGGACTGGCGAACGCTTCAGCTTCGAGGGCAAGCATTTTCAGTTTCACGACGTGCGCGTGCTGCCGCGCCCCAAGAGCAGGCCGCATCCGGAGTTGCTGTGGGGCGGGATGACGACCAAGGCGATCCAGCGCGGCGCGGAGCTGGGGCTGTCGTTCGCCTGCAACCTCGGGCGTCATCAGGTCGAGGTCTATCGCAGCGAACTGCGCCGCCTTGGAAAAGATCCAGCAGCATTCAGTATCGTGAACAGCCGTATCGTCTATATCGCCGATAGCGCCGAGCGGGCATGGGCGGATATCGAGGCGGCAGCGATGTACCAGGCTGCGCTCTATGGCAAATGGCTATCGGCGGCTAGTCCCGGACAGCGATGGATCCAGCCCGACGCGAATCAACTCAAGCGCAACAGCATCATCGGGCCGCCTGAGATTGTGAAGGAGCGCCTGGCCGAGGCGATCGCGAGCAGCGGCGCGACGGAGATCATCCTGATCACGCAGCTACCAGGCCTCGCGCCGGAGAAGGCGATGCGCTCGCTCGAACGCTTCGCAAGCGAGGTCCAACCTGCCCTTTCGAGTTGACGCTCTCGCGGGTGTGCGAGGTATGCTAGCGCGATGAGGAACGTGGATTACCAGGTGGAAGACTCCGTCGGCGTGATCCAGTTAGACCGGCCGGAGAAACTCAACGCCTTCACTTTCGAAATGATCGCGGAAATCCGCAAAGCAGCGGACATCGCAGCCGCCGACGAGCGCGTCGTCGGAATCGTTGTGACGGGAGCGGGCCGCGCGTTCTGCGCAGGCCTGGATACGGGAGACCTGACCCGCTCGGCATCCGGTGCGGCGCCGGAAGCCGAGCCCGGCTCCAACCTCTCAGACGAAGAGTTGCCCGCACTGTTCAGCCATCTGCTGCGAATTCCGAAACCTGTAATCGCCGCGGTAAACGGTGTCGCCGCCGGCGGCGGCTTTGTGCTCGCGATGATGTGCGACTTGCGCTTCGCCGCAGCCGGCGCGAGCTTCACGACCGCGTTTTCGAAGCGCGGACTAATCGCGGAGCACGGCACGAGCTGGATTCTGCCGCGGCTGGTCGGGCTCAATCGCGCGCTTGACCTGCTGTGGAGCGCGCGGCGAATTGATGCCGCAGAGGCGCTGCGAATCGGCTTCGTCGATCGCGTCGTGCCGAACGAGAAACTTCTAGACGACGCAAAGGCCTACATCCGCGACCTTGCGGCGAACGTATCGCCCCGTTCAATCGCGGTAATGAAATCGCAGATCTATCGGCATTCATCGCTCGCGCTCGAGCCGGCAATTCGCGACGCGGACCATCTGACGCACGAGTCGCTGGCGCATCCGGATGCGACTGAGGGGGTGAAATCGTTCGTCGAGCGGCGGCCGCCGCGCTTCGCGCGATTGAAAGGAGGAAAAATATGAGCGGCACACATTTCAAGACAATTCTGTTCGAAAAAACCGGACCGGTCGCCACGCTGACGATGAATCGCCCCGAGCGGATGAACGGCATGACCAGTCTGATGGTGCATGAAGCACGCGAGGCGCTGACCCGCGCGGCCGACGATACTGACATCCGCGTGCTGGTGTTGACCGGCGCTGGCAAGGCGTTTTGCCCTGGCGCGGATCTGAACGTCGTCGTCTCGTCGGGCGAGAGCGAGGCGCAGAATTCGGCGGACGACGGTTCCGGGCCGCGCGATTATCACGTCTCGACGCTGCTGCACGACATGTCCGCGGTAACGATCGCGGCGATCAACGGTGCGTGCGCAGGTGCGGCGCTGGGATGGGCGTGCGCGTGCGATTTCCGCTTCGCCGCCGAGTCGGCGCGCTTCAATGTTGCCTTCCTCGACGTCGGCGTGGCGGGCGACATGGGTGGTCCGTGGACGTTGCCGCGGATCGTGGGCGCAGCGCGAGCCCGCGAATTGTACTTCATGCCCGGAAAATTCGACGCCGCCGAAGCGCTTAGGATCGGATTGGTAACCCGCGTGTTTTCCGACGATTCCTTTCGCGCAGAGATTCGCGCGATCGTCGAGAGGCTGACCGCGGCTGCGCCGATCGCGTTGCGCACAATGAAGTCGAACTTCGTCGAAGCCGAGCGGACCGATCTAAGAACTTACATTGACCTGGAAACCGCGCGCCACATCCCGATGTTCGCCACGCACGACACGCGTGAGGCATTCGCCGCGAAGGTCGGAAAGCGCAAACCACGATTCGAAGGCCGTTAGCACGGGAGGATTTCACATGTGGCTCCGCATGCGTCAGTTGGCATTAGTCGCGAATAAGTTGGCTCCGGTGGTTGACGATCTGCACGCGGTGTTTGGCCTCGAAGTAGGCCATCGCGATCCCGGCGTCAAAGTCTTCGGGCTCGAGAACGCGCTATTGCCGGTCGGGAGCCAGTTTATTGAAGTGGTTGCTCCGATTAAGGAGGGTACCGCCGGCGGCCGCTATCTGGAACGGCGCCGCGGCGACGGCGGCTACATGTGTATCCTGCAATGCGACGAACACGCGCCGCGCAAGCGCCGCGCCGCCGAGCTCGGCATCCGCAAGGCACTCGAAGACGACTCCGCCGAGTACAGCATCATGCAGCTTCATCCTCGCGATACGGGAGGCACGTTCCTGGAGATCGACTATCAGAAAGGCGGTGAAGCTCCCGACGGTCCGTGGGCGCCGGCCGGCCGCAATTGGAAACCCGCGGTGCGCACCGACGTGGTCCGCGCTATCGCGGCTGCCGAGATTCAATCGCCTGAGCCGGCAGCGCTGGCAGAGCGATGGGCTCAAATTCTGGAGCGGCCGCTCACTCGTGACACGCACGGCAACTCTGCGATCCGTCTCGACATCGGAACGATCCGCTTCGTCAAGGAAAGCGACGGGCGCGGCGAGGGCCTTGGCGGTATCGATCTGGTCGTCGCCGACCGGCCGCGTCTGCTCGCAAGCGCGCAGAAGCGCGGCCGCCTGGTCGATGGCGGTATCGTCATGATCGGCGGTATCCGCTTTGCTCTAGTCGACGCATAACCGCCGTCGCTTTCGGCCTCGAGA
>JBAPSR010000342.1:0-4634 GCA_049281755.1 Binataceae bacterium (SeqCode) | reverse complement strand
TGGTCAACAAGAGCGGACTGGATTTCAATCGCTTGATGGGCGTCTATATCGCGATCTTTTTCGTGGTCTCGCAGGTGATTTCATTCATCGCGTTCAAGCAGATTCCCGACGATCGGATCCTGCTCGGAGGCGGATTCATCGTGGCCGGCGGCCTGCTCATCATGCTGATGTCTTAAGAGTCCCGCGGGAGAAGCACGGTTACCACACCGCCCACAGACGCAGGTATTTTGCTCCTAGTTACATCCAGAAATTGCCGCTGGACAGCGATCCCCACGGAGGCGAAATCGCAGGAAGTGTCGTCACACTTGGATGGACCTATCCCCAACACTCCCGGCAGTGCGAGCCAACGCTCACGGTACCTGTTGACGGCGAGCGTGTACGCTTTTGCAACAGCCGTACGCTTCTTTTCTGAAGCGTCCTGAGCAGCTTGTCTCTGCTTCTCTAAAGTCTTTTCAGCAGCTTCTTGCTCGGGTGTGATCGATTGGTTATGCGCTCCAGTACCGGGCGAAATCGGAAAACTACCGAAAAACGTAAAATAGCTCGACGAGTCGTCAGGAAAAATCACTACCGGAATGCCCTCTACACAATCACGAATCTTGCTCCTATCCGGTCTTCCGAAGTCCTTGTCCACATATACCCAAATCTCTTCGCCGCCGCTCTTCGTGGTCGTTGGCATAACCCTCTGAACGGCAGGCAAATTCATCCATTCACCGCTATACTTCGCAGCCGCGGCTACGAACGCCCGCGCTGAAACGGCGCTGCATGGATGATCCAAAGTGGTCGAGGGGCCACGGCCGCACCACATCTCGGCCCGTAATGCGCCGGTCCAAAAGATCCCGATCAACGCCAGCAGCAATAATCTTCGTCTCATCGCCATCTCTGGCAAACCTCAGTCCTGTGGGATAAGTATGGTTGCCACGCCGTTTACGGAGCGGGGTATTTTGCTCCTGGTCACATCCAAAAATTGCCGTTGGACAGCGATCCCGACGGAGCCAAAGTCGCAGCCATCGCGGTCACATTTGGATGGGCCTATGCCAATCACTCCAGGCAGGGCAAGCCAGCGTTTCCCGTACTTATGGACGGTAAGCGAGTACGCTTTTTCAGCGGCTTCACGCTCCTTTAATTCGGACTGCCTGCGAACCTGGTCCTCCTCGGCGGTCTCAGGGGCTCCCGGACTCGACCCCTCGCCCCAGACCGGCGCTGTTTCAGGACCTGGAGGAGCGCCCGGGAGAATCACAACCGGTACGCTATCGACGGACGCAGGAATCTGGCTCCTAGGCGGATCCGCGAAGTGAAGATCGACGCGAACCAGGATCTCGTCGCCGCCATTTTGCGATGTTATTAACTCAACCTCCCGAATACCTTCCAGCGCCATCCACTCATTGCGATACCGCAAAACGGCAGCAGAGAGAGCTGTTTTTGCAGCGGCGCCACACGGATGATCCAACGGAGCCGACGGGCTGCGCCCGCACCACATCTCGGCCCGTGATCCTCCCGTCCACAACACCACCATCGCAGTCAACAGCAGCAGTCTTTTTTTTATATCGACGTCCATATAACGCGCAACAAGTCCACAAGACTTCCACCGAATATAAGTCGCACTCGTCCGTCGTGCACTTGGACGAACCAATAATACTACCGGGCGCGATGCTTGCGAAGGACAAAGCAAAGTGGAGCGGTGAGTGTGACATCGAGAGACTCAGCCGCAGCGACCCTCAAAACAATCCCGGCTAGTCAGAACCTGAACCCCACTGACTTGTATCAGTCGATAGGTCGACGACATGGATCACGTCCTCCTCGACCGGTACGCCCTCATAGCTAGTCGGGAAAGAAGGTCCAAAATTATTCAAGTCTGACGAGCTATCGAAGATGATGTATAGAGCCGCTGTTGATCCAGAGAGGTCAATTCCTACTCCGTCGACATCGCCATCAGTCATCGCCAACGTAAGCAAAGAAATAGTGAAAAAGGTGAGCTTGCTTCGCGTCTGACGACCGATCGCGACACTTCTTGTCCAAACCATGCGGAAACGATTTGCCATAAGCTCGCGAGCGGCGGAGGATTTTACCGTTCGGCATTCCAATCCTGTCGTGTTGCAGGTGCCGCTATGCAGCGAACGGAATCTTGTCTTCGTAGCAATGAATCCGGCAAATGGATCGCCAGGCTAGCTTGCGTGGCGTCCATTATCGCCGCCTTGGGCGGCGTGCTGATGACGGCAAACGCAGCGTATGCGCTTCAGGCACCTGCACTGTGGGTTACGAGCTTTATCGGCACAGATATAGAGGAGTTCACGCCCGCGGATTTGCTCGCGAATGGATCGCCGACGCCAGTAGCCGATAACACCGGCCTGCGCTCGACAGGTCTCGCCTTCGACAAGGACCACAACCTATGGGCGATACTTGATTTCTTCGAAGTAGTTGAATATTCGGCCACCGAGTTGGCGAATCTGGGCTCCGACCCGTCGCCAACGCCGGTCACGGTCATAACCAGCTTATCGTTTTCCAGCCTCTTCGGATGCACTTTCGACCGTAAAGGCAATCTCTGGATCGCGGATGAGGACCTTGGGGTTCACGAGCTTCTAAGAAATCAGCTTCTGGGCGGCAGCGCTCTTCTGACGCCAGCGGTGACAATAGACGTGCCCATATTCGAGGCTGTAAATTTCCTCGCCTTCGACCACGTGGGAAATCTCTGGGCTTCGGATGAAGATCGCGTCGCAATTTACGAGCTTTCGAAACGCCAGATTCGCACTAGCGCTACAGTGACCCCTGCCGTCGCGATCACGTCCGCCAGCATTAGCGAGCCGGGTCAACTCGCTTTCGATCGGCAAGACGCCTTGTGGGTCACGGATTTCAAGGACGACTCGGTTGAAAAATTCCCGAGGAAGCTGATCCGGAAAACCGGGAACCCGGCACCATCAGTTATTATCACGGCCTCGTCATCGAATTTGAACGGCCCCTGGGGATTGACCTTTGATGAGAGCGAAAACCTCTGGGTGTCGAATTTTAACGACGGCAAAATCTCAAAATACTTCTCCACGCAGATCAGGAAATCAGGCAACCCGGTGCCGGCGGTTACAATTACCAATCCCAGCGCAGATGAAACTTATCAGATAACGTTCGGACCGGCTTTCTAAGCTCAAGCTTGGCCCAAGCGGACGGCGATCCGCCGCTAGAGATCCGTGCGCCGATCCTTGTGCCGCGCCAGGTACCAGCATGGCTCGTGGCCGAGATGCGGAAACGGCGAGTTCACGCAGACCTGGTTCTCGGAACCGTTCAGGATGTACTCGGTCTTGCCGCTCTTCAGCGGCACCGCAAGGAATTTGTTGACCCGCACCGATCCAAACGCCTCGCGCGAGGCTGGAATTTTGTACCGAATCGAAAGATCGTCCCCTAGGTACAGCACGCCGATCAACACCAGCAGGCCCATCAGCACGCGCCCGGCGTTTGCCGCAAGCGGCACCCATCGCGCAATCAAATCGTTCATCTGGATGAATCTTGCCCCCGCGCCCCTGCCCTCGCAATCGCCTCGCGGGCATGCCCTTGCTCCCGGCTTGCGAAACTATCGCCCAAAGACGCAAAACTGTTCTGATGAGCGTCAATCCTGCCGACTCGCAAATCTACGGCTCGCTCTTCGGCACCGACGAGATGCGCGATCTGATTTCCGATCGCGCGCAGCTGGCCGCGATGCTCGAGGTCGAGGCCGCGCTCGCACGCGCGCAAGCATCCCTTGGGATTATCCCGCGCGGCGCTGCCGAGGCGATCACCGCCGCCGCGCGAATCGAGGTCCTGTCGTTCGATAAAATTGCGGCCAGCACCGCGATCGTCGGCTATCCGGTCGTCGAGCTGGTCGCGCAATTGGGACGAGCGGCCGGGGCCGACGCCGCCCGCTACCTCCATCTCGGCGCGACGACCCAGGATATCGTCGACAGCGCGCTGGTCCTGCAGATGCGGCGCGGAGCCGCGATCGTCCGCCGTGATCTGATCGCGACGGCGCATGCTCTCGCCGCACAGGCCAAACGCTATCGCGATACGCCGATCGCCGGACGAAGCCATCTTCAGCACGCGATTCCGATCACATTCGGCCTCAAATGCGCAACCTGGGCTGCCCCGCTCGCAACGCATGTCGCGCGCCTGGATCAGGCCGCCGCGCGGGTCTTCGTGCTGCAGTTCGGAGGAGCTGCGGGAACGCTCGCCTCTTTGGGCGCGAGCGGGCCGGCGGTCGCGGCGGCTCTCGCTCGTGAGCTTGGTCTCGCCGCGCCTGATCTTCCCTGGCACGTGACGCGCGACAGCATTGCCGAAATCGCCGCGATTTTCGCGCTGATATGCGGCAGCGTGTCGAAATTCGCGCTCGATATCGTCCTTTTATCGCAAACCGAAGTCGCCGAGGTTTGCGAGCCTCACGCGGAGGGTGCGGGATCGTCGAGCACGATGCCGCAAAAACGCAATCCCATCCTGAGCGAATATATCCTTGCGGCAACTCGCGCCGTGCACGCGCTGGTTCCGATCGTCTTCTCCGCGATGACGCAGGACCATGAGCGCTCAACTGGTCCGTGGCAGAGCGAGTCACTCGCAATTCCGCAGATTTTCACACTGACCGCGGGCGCTTTGGCACGCGCGCGCAAGCTCGCCGCGGGGAT
>JBAPSR010000341.1:0-1985 GCA_049281755.1 Binataceae bacterium (SeqCode) | reverse complement strand
TCTGCCGGCCGCGACCGATGTAGCCGCGATGCGCGAGGAAGTTAGCGCCCTGCGCTTGGACCTCGCCGAGGCGCGCGTTGCGATCGCCGTCGCCGCGACGGCCCAGCCTCCAGCCGAACCGCGCATGCCGCGCGATAATCCGCGCTTCGACGTCGAGAGCGCAATGATGTCAACCACGGGCGTGTTTCAGCGTCCGCTGTACACCGGATTGGCGATGCCCAAAGGGCGCGAGATCGCCGAGATGGAGGCCAATGTCAGCAATTAGTTCAATTGCCGGCTTCTGGATGGAAGGCGCGCTGCGCACGCTCGACGCGTTCACCACCGGTTTCGGCCAGGCCAGCAACGATCCTCCGACCGCGACGCCCTATCGCGTCATCTATGAGGGCGGCAAGGTCCGCCTGCGCCACTACGCAGCCGTCGGCACGGCGCATCACACGCCCGTCCTGCTTATCTATTCGCTGATCAAGCGCCCGTTCATCCTCGATCTGATGCAGGGGCGCAGCGTGGTCGAGAATCTCACGCGCCAGGGCTTCGACGTTTACATGATCGACTGGGTTCCGCCGGTCGCCGCCGACAAGTACCGCGGCTTCCACGAATACGTTGACGAAGATATCGCCAACTCGGTGCGCGCGGTGCAGATTCATCGCGGAGTCGAGAAGGTCTCGATCATCGGCTACTGCTTCGGCGGATTACTCGCGCTGCTCTACGCCGCGCTGCATCCGCTAAGCGTCAAAAACCTGGTCACGCTGACCCTGCCGCTCGACATGAGCACGCGCGACCTGCCGATCGATTTCATGTCGCGGATGCTGTCCGAGAGCGGCGCGAAGATGCTGGTCGATACCTACGGCAACGTTCCGCCGTGGATGATCTTCTCGTTCTTCAACACGCTGGCGCCCACCCATCACCTGATCGACAAGTTCGTCGGCGCGCATCGCAGCACCGCACGCCGCGGCTACCTGGATATGTTCCGCCTGTTCGAGAAGTGGCTGCACAGCGACGTCGCGTTCGCCGGAAAGATTTTCCTCGAGACCAACAACGATCTCGGAATTCATAACGCGCTGATGAAAGGAACGATGAACGTCGGCGGCGTGACCGTGGACCTTAAGAAGATCGTCGCCGCGGTGATGAACGTGATCGGCGACAAAGACGATATCGTCAATCCCAAATCCAGCGAAGCGCTGCCCGATCTGATCGGAAGCCGGGACAAACAGAACTTCCATTATCCGACCGGGCACATGGGCGCCGCCGTCTCGAGCGACGCGCTCAAGAATCTGTGGCCCGCGATCGGCGGATGGCTGACCGAGCGCGACGCGTAACTGAATTAACGGAGAAAATCCGACTGAATTGTCGCATCCGCGACGATCGTAAACCGGCGCGGCACTAACTGACGCTTAAATGATGCTTAAATTGTAACTAACCCCGGCCCTAAAGCCGGACCTTGGAGGACAGTAAAAGTGGCAGAAGAGAAAGCAAGTACGATGAGTTTTGAGAATATCGCAAAAGCGGGGCGCGAGTATTTCAGCCTCGAGGGCGCGAAGAAGTTCGCCGCCTGGTACATCGAGACCAGCGAGAAGATCGCCAATGACGCGCTCGACATGCAGGCGCGCGCGACCAGCTGGGCCAAAGAGACTCCGCTCGCCCCGGTCTTCGCGGCGCAGCACGAGCTCGGCCGCAAATTCGTAGAGCGCTCAGCCGAAGCCGCCCGCACCATCTGGCGCCTCAACTAACTCCGCGACCTGACCTTCCGACACCTGAAATTCGGCGCGCCGAGCCACCCCCGCTCGCGCGCCGAATAATTTCGCCTCCGCGATGCCTGCTCGCGGATGAGGCGGCAGTTCTGATCCCTCGCCCTGAAAGGGAGAGGTTAGGAGAGGGACCGATCTGCGCGCGGCATCGTTTGCCGCGCGCCTTAAATTCTGCAAGGCAGATTTTTTATAATCGCGCGTTGCTTCGCACCGCGCCAAATCTCGACTCTCGCCGAACCG
>JBAPSR010000340.1:0-2962 GCA_049281755.1 Binataceae bacterium (SeqCode) | reverse complement strand
GACCGCGAGCGCGCGAACCAGATCGTCGGCGCCCGCGCGCGCCGGCGCGATCACGATCGCCTCGGAGCCGGGTTCGAGCGCGCACAGCCACTCGCGCGCCGCCGCAATTCGTTCAGCGGCGCGAGTCGAGGTGATTATCTGGCGCGAATCAGGCATCGCAAGCGGCGTGAGGGCCGCTTACCGATAGTTCGCCGCAAGTGTCTCCGGGAGCAAGAGCCCGCGAGGCCGGTATCCACAACCAAGTCAGCGGTTGTCGTGCCCGATTCCTCCCCCATTGTCTGACATGGGGGAGGATTAAATGAAGGGGTGCAGAAGCCGCGTGACAGCGCCTACTTCACCAGGTAAACCGGATCGCCGATGCGCACCGTGCCGCCCGCGCCGATTGCGGCGAACACGCCCACGTTGTTGCGATGATGCCGTGCCGAGGTGCGCAGCACGTCGAGGTCGCGCGGAAGATCGTCCTGCGGATGCGTGGTCATCACGCAGCGCAGGGCGGGAACCATCTCGGTGACTTTCACGCTCGCGCCGACCAGCAGCTCGCCGCCCACCCACTCGTCTTCCACAAAGCGGTCGTCGCCGGGTCCGCTATCGACGAACAGCGTGGGACGGAAGCGGCGCGGATCGAAAATCGATTTCATCCCCGCGAGCTTCGCCAGATGACGCAGCGTGCCGGCCGCGATCACGTGCATCACGGCGGTGTCGAAAAATGATCCGGGCGAAAGAGAAAATTCCGGGGGCAGATTCTCGGCCGAGAGTCCGGGAATCACCTGCTCGACCGGTACGTCGGCGAAAACCGTTTTCGGATCGATCCCCGCGCGTTCGCGGACCGCGGTTTCCGCGCGCTCGAGCGTGACCTTGCGGCCCAGCGCGGCGCTAATTTGCTCGGCGGCTTCCGGATCGCCCGGATGAATCGTGCTCCCGTCCGGCATGCGGATGGTGATCGGCGAACCGTTTCCGGCCTCGAGAGGATCATCATACTTCGCGCGGAAGTCGAACAGCCTCGCAAATTTCTTGGCGCTCGCGATTCGCCGCGTCGCCGTCTCGCGCAGCGCCCACGCGCGATCGCCGACCGCGCCGCGCTCGGTGATCTCGACCTGTGCGAGCTGCTCGCCGAGCATCGATTTCACCGGATGCCGCCAAATCGCGGCGAGCACGCCAACCTGCTTTTGCGACATACTATTCTCCTGCCTGCCCCGCGCTGAATCGAGATCGGACCCGGCTATTTTTTCTTCTCGCGGCACCAAGCCCGCGCCGCCGCAAGCGTGATTTCGCGATCTTTAATGCTCGCGCGGATGAGTCGCGTTGTAGTCGCGGATCGCTTTTAAGATCGCGCCGCTGGCTTTCTCCATCAACTCGCCCTGGTTCGCGGTGACGCGCGCCGCCGACGCCTCGATCGGCTTGATCAGTCCCTGGCACCGCGGCATCACGTAGCGCGCGATCATCTCGTAAGTGCGCAACGCCTGCTCGCGCGAGGTCCAATCGTGCGCGAAGCAGAGAATCGTGCCGAAGCCGCCCGAGAGCTCCTGCAGCCGCGCGATCCGCTCCAGCGCGTCGTCAGGCGTGCCGATAATCGCGCCGCCATAGTCGGACATCCGCTTGGCCGCTGCGTAGCCGTCCTCGAACCGCGGACGCTGGGGCGTGCCGAGAATCCCGACGATATATTCGTTCTGCCATTTCTTGAGCCCTTCGGCGACTTCGCGCAGCGCCTGCTCCTTGGAATCGGCCAGATGAAACGGCATCACGATTCGCCAGTTGCTGCGATCGATATGCTGCCCGTGCTCGCGCGCCGAGGTCTCGCCGAAGTTCCACTGCGTCGGCAGCGCCATCAGCCCCTCTTCGGAATACGACGCGACCGAGAGCACGCCGATTCCGTACTTGCCCGCGCATTTCATTCCCGACGGCGAGATCGTCGAGGCAGTCGCGACCGGAATCCGTTCCTGCAGCGGACGAATCTGCAGCGCCGCGTTGTTGAGCTCGAACCACGAACCCTTGTAGCTGAACGGCTCGTCGGTCGTGAGCAGGCGCAGAATCACTCCCAGCCCTTCGTCCATCCGCTCGCGCTGTGTCATCGGGTCGATCCCGAGCATCACCGCGTCCGACGGCAGCGCGCCCGGACCGACGCCCAGCATCGCACGCCCGTGGCTCAGATGATCGAGCATCACGATCCGTTGCGCGACGTTGAACGGATGATGATACGGAATCGAGACAACGCCGGTGCCGAGCTTGATCCGCTTGGTCCGTTCGGCCGCCGCGACCAGGAACATCTCGGGCGACGCGATCGTTTCCCATCCGGCCGAGTGATGCTCCCCAACCCAGAATTCGTCGTAGTGAAGTTGGTCGAGCCATTGCGCCAGTTCCAGATCGCGCTGGAACTGAAGCGTCGGGTGCTCGCCAATCGGATGATGCGGCGCCAGAAACGCGCCGAAGCCGAGCCGTTTAGTCATCGCAAAAACTCCTTGCTGATTCGTTTGTACCAGCCGCGCACACGTTGGCTGCCGAAGCTAGCCGCGCATCGCGGCGATTTGAGCGCTATCGAGATATTCGTCAAGCCGCGTGATTTGCCCACCCTCGACGATGCCCACCATGCACGCGGCGATCGCGACCGCTTTGCCCGACGACTTCACGCGGCCGTGCAGCACGTGCTGCTGCACGAATCCCGTCGGCGTCGGCTGACGCTTGATATTGGAGTACGCGATTTCCGTGATATTGCCGACCATCCATTCGAGCAGCGCAAGGTTTTCGTCAATCGTCTGGGTGGCGCCGTCGAAGTTGTGCCAGATTTTTATGTGCGGCGCGTAGAGGCCGCGAACCGTCGCAACGTCGCCGTGCTCGATCGCTTTGAATAGCTGCTCGGCAACCTCGAGCGATTCCTGTTCTGAGGGCTTCAGTTCCATGTTTACTTCCCGAAGAAACTTATCTCATCACATTTTGGTCGGCGATGCGGTTGCGGCCGGCGTAGGCG